>CALRLS020000303.1:0-6760 GCA_943368815.1 Cyanobium sp. NIES-981 | reverse complement strand
TTGCCCCTGTGTTTTTTGGCAGTGCTGTAAGTAATTTTGGTGTGATGGAATTATTGAATACTTTCTGCGATGTTTCACCAATCCCGGTGCATCGCATGACAGATAAGCGTATGGTGGAGCCTGATGAGAAGAAATTCAGTGGATTTATCTTTAAAATACATGCCAATATAGACCCAAGGCACCGCGACAGGATTGCTTTTCTGAGAATATGTAGCGGTCAGTTTGAACGTGGTAAATTTTATAAACATGTGCGTTTGAGCAAGGAAATGCGTTTTTCAAGTCCGTTTGCTTTTTTGGCAGATAGAAAAGACGTGGTAGAAGATGCGTATCCTGGCGATGTAATTGGTTTATACGATACAGGTACTTTTAAAATTGGTGACACCCTGACGGAGGGTGAAGACCTGCAATTTACGGGTATTCCGAGCTTCTCGCCTGAGATATTCAAAGAGGTGATTAATAATGACCCGATGAAATCTAAGCAATTGGAAAAAGGCGTACAACAATTGACCGACGAAGGAGTAGCCCAGTTATTTACCATTCAGCCGGGTAACAGAAAGATTATCGGCACTGTAGGTGAACTACAGTTTGAGGTAATACAATATAGATTGTTGAACGAATATGGTGCAAGCTGTCGGTTTGATGCCCGCCCCTACTCTAAGGCCTGTTGGATAACTGCCGATGATAAACTCAAACTAGCAGAATTCATTCGTCTGAAAAGTAATTTTATTGCCTACGATAAAGACCAGAATCCGGTATTTCTGGCAGAAACAGACTGGATTTTAAGAATGAATATTCAGAATAATCCGGACATTAAGTTTCATACTACTTCTGAATTTAAAACAGCATTGGCGTATTAAGCGATATGAAAAAAGCCCCATTTCTGATGATTTGGGGCCTTTTTTTAATATTTCACTTTAATACCATGATATTTTTCCTGTTCAACGTAGTCTTTTCGCAAAGGGTGTCCCTCCCAGTCGGCCGGCAGCAGGATTCTTCTTAAATCCGGATGCCCTACAAATTCAATACCCACTAGATCAAAGGCTTCTCTTTCATGCCAGTCCGCTGTACGCCAGATAGGTGTTAGTGATGGTACTTTAGGCAGTGGTTCACTCTCTGCATTGCGGGGTACTTCAACTTTCAGCACAAAATTATGGCCGTATGGAATTGACGTAAGGTGATAAATTACTTCCATAGTACCTACCTCAGCACCGTTGTCAATGGCTGTTATACATGTCAGATAATCAAAATACAATTTAGGCTGCACATGCAGAAACTGACAGATTTCCAGAATCTTATCTGCAGGCACTGTAATGCTTGGTTGAAGCGAGGTTTTATCTTCTTTCAAAATAATCCCTTCGCCAAACATACTTATTATTAATAATCTTATCAGGTCAAAATCCATGCGTTCTAATTGAGTGATTGAGCGATTTAGTGATTAAAAATTATTATTCAAAATCTGCTAACATTCACTTACTTCTAAAAATCGTATCATTTGTAAAGGTACAAACAGATTTTATTACTTTGAAACAAATAAGTTTATTTAGGGTCTTAAACCTTTTCTATACAATTCGTTCTAAGAATCACAACGTTGTAGAAATATTCACAATAATACAATCAATCTTATTAAAACAATGAAGAAAATCCTTTTAATGTGTGCACTTATAGGTGGACTAATCAGTGGGGCTTTTGCCCAGAATCAGGGAAAAACCCGTGGAGACAGGGCGCAAATGACACCTGAACAACGTGCCGAAATGAGAACCAAACGTATGCAGGAATCGCTTGCGTTAAGCAAAGAACAGTATGAGAAAGTTTTAGCTATTAATCTCGACCAGGAGAAAAAGAGAGAAGAGTTCATAAAAGAACAAAAAGCAAAAATGGCCGCCAACCGTGAGCACATGAAAGCGCGTCGTGAGGCTATGTTAAAAAATTATGAAAGTGTACTGACGCCTGAACAAATGACGAAGTTCAAAGAAGAAGCAAAGAAGAACAGGGAAGAAATGAGAGAAAAATTAAAAGGAAGAAGAAAGAGATAATTTCTGATTCTAATTTAAACACACAAGGCGCAGGTGGCTGCGCCTTGTGTGTTTAGGAAGATTTAATATCTGATTGATGATTGATACACTTTCCCTCCGGAATGTATAATCAAATCATAACCTAGCTTCACCCCTTGTTCATTTCTGACAGGGTTTATAAAGTAATTGTATTGGCTTAACTCTTGTTTGACCGTTTCATAAGCCCGTTGTTTTTCTATTTTGGAAGTAAAGTAGCTATTCAAATTTTGTTGGTTATTAGACGTTTGAACCTCTGATTTTTGTTTTTCAAGGGTCTTTAATTCAAAATCCAGTTGCCTTTGTTTATCTACAAAAGGCTGTTTATTCTCTTCAAACTTTGCCAGAATCACCCTTAAATCTTTATTATCCCCATATTGAATGAAATCCTCAGTACTTGGCATTTCCCGCATATCTTGCAGATAGTCTTCGGTTTTATTATCGGGTTTTGTCGCCTTATTTACTACCGTATTACCAATTGTTTCCAGCGATTTACAACCACCTATCTGAGATAAAAATACTGCACCCGAAACTGTTGAAAAACCAGGCTCTAAAAGCACGTATTTACCAGCATCGTAGCTAACATTAGCAGTAGAAGAGATTGTATTTGCTGTCTCACCAACAATTGCCTTACCAGACTGATAAGTAACAGTCCCAGACATAGCCGAAGAAAAATTCAAACTGTCCGGACATGGTCTTAATATCCATAGTTCATTTCCGTGTATGCCATCTTCTGCCAGAAAGTATAAATTATTATTATGGGCAAAAAAGTTTGATGGGTATGAACTTTTATTACCTGAATAAATATCCTTTACCAGTTTTGTACCGGCAGCAGTTCCATTACTTCTCCATAATTCAAATCCGATAGATGAATTATAGTCATTTGCTCTTATAAATAGTTCATTATTAAAAACCACTATAGCTTCGGCATCAAAACCATCTTTGATAAGTGTCAATGAACTACCATCGGTCGAGTAGAAGTTATCGCTAAAATTGCTTCTTGCGCCAAAATATAATTTATTATTTAAAACAGTAAATTCTTTCATACCATAATTAGTGGGATATGAGCTATTGCTTCCACTATAAATATCTGAAACCATCACTGTGCCGTCGTAAGTACCATCGCTTTTCCAGAGTTCATACCCGTTTACTTCATTATAGGCATTAAAAAACAGCAAATTATCATTCAGATTTGTTAAATACTCGGGATACGATGAACCAGATCCGGGATTAATGTCTTTTACCATATAAGTCCCCCACTCTGTTCCATCGGTCACCCAGAGTTCATAACCATTTTCATAAGAGGCAGAAAAAAATAGTTTACTTCCTACTTGTTTATAACTCCCATACAAATATATGCTGCCACTTCCCGGAACAATATCTTTCACCAAAACAGTACCATCTGCTGTCCCATCAGTTTTCCATATTTCTCTTCCAGAAGTATTAGTGCCATATATAAAATAAGTAGTACCGCTCACATCTACCATGAAGTCTGCCGAATAAGAAGAATATGTCCAATCCGGCAAGACTTTAATTAAATTTGTCGTAAGCCCATCACTTTCATATATCTGGTTTCCGCTAAGCCACCTTATTTTATTACCTGATACTGCCATTGAAGTAACACCATAGGTAGATTGAAACCATATTGTAACATTTTCACCATCAGTGCGCCAGACAATACTACCTCTTGTAAAATAACTGTAACCATTTAGCTTGACGAAATTATAGAATGTAGAAGAGGTTGAATAATAATCATTTGTGTATGACCCACCCAGCGGGTACTTGGTAAAATCCATTAATAGTCTTGTATCATTCAGCCCATCGGTTTTCCATATTTCAAGCCCATGCTCGTTGTCATTAAAAGAAAAAATAATGTTATTACCAGTACCGGTTTTATTCGTAAAATTTGAAGACGCATAATGGATACTGGTATCAATATCTTTTAAGAATTTCACATTATTACCATCTGTTTTATATAATTCATATCCTGTGTCATCTCCATAAGCCGCAAAATATAACTGATTATCTGTTGAGGTTGCCAAAGGATATACATTTCTGAAAACCACACTTAAATCAAGACTTATTATGTTTTTTGTACCAGCCTCTGTACCATCAGTTTTCAAATAATTTGTTTCTCCTGAATTATCCGTTACTGAGAAAAACAGATCTGACCCTACTACGAAAAAATTGCTATAAGTTGCACTGGCCGGCCCTGTTATGAAGTCTTTTACGAGAGTAGTTCCTCCTGTTGTTCCATCGCTTTTCCACAATTCGAACCCTTCAGGACCGCTATTGGCCAGAAAAAATAGTTTTCCATTTACATTTACAAACTTTCTTCTGGTGCTATTGCCAAAAGTATAGTTTTCAGATTCAACGCTGGTAAGATTAATATCTTTTACCATCACTGTTCCTGCTGTAGTCCCGTCAGTTTTCCATAATTCTCTTCCATTAACTCCATCTGTTGCAGTAAAAAAAGCAGTATTACCAACTTTTATAAAATCCTGAGGGGAGGAAGAACCATTTAATGAAATATTCTTCAAAAGATATGTCCCGTTTGAAGTACCGTCGCTTATCCAAAGTTCATAATCATAATTACTTTCCTGTGGTACAAATAAAAGTTTACCATTGTACTCTAAAAAAGCGTTAAAATACGTAGATGTTGACCCCGGACTTATATCTTTCACCATAAATGTTCCTGAAGAGGTGCCATCGCTAATCCAGAGTTCAGAGCCATTGACTCCATCATTTGTTATAAAAAATAACTTATTACCTACCACCGTCATCCCACCATACGAGCTATAGTTACTTCCCGGAACCACATCCTTCACCAGAAATGTCCCTTCTTGGGTGCCATCTGTTACCCATAATTCATTCCCTTCATTTGGGGTATAGGAAATAAAAAATAGTTTATTATCAACCGCAATGGGTGTACTATTAAAATAGCTACTGGTTATTCCCGGATTTATGTCTCTCAACATAAATGTTCCTGAAGAGGTACCATCGGTCACCCAAGGTTCATTCCCATTCACTCCGTCATTGGCCATAAAAACCATTTTATTGCCTAGTTTGTAAAGGCTGGAAGGATAGGAACTACCCTCACCAGGAAAAATATCTTTTAACATTTGTGTACCACTACTTGTGCCGTCACTTATCCAAAGCTCTGTGCCGGAATATTGAGGATTATGAGAATAAGCAGAAAATAGTATTTTGCTGCCTAAACTACTTATTGTATATCCACTTAAAAAAGGACCGCCAAATAGATTAGGGTTCTTCACTACTACGGTTCCTTCAGAAGTACCGTCTGTTGTCCAGATTTCAGAGGTGTTAGAATTACCCTTGGCTATAAAGAACATTTTTTCGTTGGCCTCAATCATATTTCGTGGGTGCGAACTGGCATTACTTGTAATAATGTCTTTAAGAAGTTCCTGTGCGGACGAAATGAAAGTGATTAGCGTAAATAGAATCACATAGAGTTGTTTCATAAAATAGCAATTAAAATTAGACAAATAGTAACACAGCATCAGACGTATAAGTATCTGATAATTTTTCTATTGGCTTTGAAAGTGTATTTTGACACGCAGAAGAATTTTAGCAACAGCAATTAGTCTGCATCAAAAAATGTTTTATGGCTATGAATGTGAGAAGAACACAAAGATAAATGCTGTCACAGCGAATTTATTATTGATTCTACTTTTGATTGGTATTGCAATTATACGAAAAAAATCAATATCTTATATCTGCTGAGACAAAAGATAAAGCACCGCCATCCGTACCGCTACCCCATTTTCTACCTGGTCAAGTATTATCGAATGGTGTGAGTCTGCCGCATCACTTGATAGTTCTACACCCCTATTGATAGGCCCGGGGTGCATCAGTACAATTTCTTTATCGAGTTCATCAAGCATCTGTTTATTGATACCAAAGTATAATGAATACTCTCTAAGCGACGGGAAATATTTGATTTGCTGGCGTTCCAGTTGTATTCGCAACACATTGGCCACATCGCACCATTGAAGTGTTTCTTTGACACTATGCGAAATCTTCACGCCAATTTCACTGATATACCTAGGCAACAGCGTATTAGGTCCGCAAATTGTTACTTCAGCACCAAGTTTCTGCAAACAGAATATATTTGAAAGCGCCACCCTTGAATGAAGAATATCCCCTATTATCGCTATTTTCTTTCCTGTTAAATCGCCCAGTTTTTCCTGCATCGAAAAAGCATCCAACAGCGCCTGCGTCGGGTGTTCATGTGTACCGTCTCCGGCATTGACAATATTTGCCTTGATTTTTTTAGAAAGGTAATGTGGCGCTCCGGGACTAGCATGTCTCATCACAATCATATCCACTTTCATGGCCAGTATATTATTGACCGTATCGAGCAATGTCTCACCTTTTTTTACTGAACTTCCGGATGCCGAGAAATTGATTACATCGGCTGAAAGTCTTTTTTCTGCTAATTCGAATGATAGACGTGTACGGGTAGAATTCTCAAAAAACACATTGGCAATCGTTACATCTCTCAGCGATGGTACTTTCTTAATGGGGCGATTAATAACCTCTTTAAATTCTTTGGCAGTTTCTAAAATAAATTGAATATCGTTTGTTGTAAGGTCTTTTATACCGAGTAGATGTTTTGTACTCAATGATTGCATCTTAGTAGAGAAGTATGTTTGGCAAAATTATAAAAAAAGCCCCAATACACAAAGGGG
>CALRLS020000302.1:0-6764 GCA_943368815.1 Cyanobium sp. NIES-981 | reverse complement strand
CCAGCCAGCGTAGAATATGCATAAATACGTGCAGCAACCGGGGGTTTGAAAATATCATGAATGATTACCTGTGTCAGCAATTCAACTGATTGATGATAAAGCTCCGGGTCAGCGGCTTTAGCATTATAGGCCTTTGCATCACTTTTAGGTTTACAGGCATTGAATGACAAGCTAATAATAGCAATACTAAAAAAGAGGATCGATTTTTTCAACATGGGATAGTGTAAAAACAAAAACTTAAAAAAACACAATTATTAAATGCAAATTTACAAAATATACTAATTAAAAATGATGATTTATATCATTTTAATCTCTGATATAATTTATTTAAAAATCATAATTACCCTTAAAACACTGATTCTGAAAAATCGTTATATCCCCAAATTATACCTTTCCGTAAAAAAGAATCATACCCCGAACAAATAATATTTATTATATCCTTTTTTTTTCTTAAAATGCCAGTCATTTCTGCCAAACATAAATTATGATTAAGTTTTCAGCTATTTCTAAGCCTAAATCTCTTTTATCTAAACCTGAAAGCCTGCCTAAAATTTTAGTCAAAAGTTTTTTTATTCTATTATTTACTTCATTTAAAGCCTTTGCTCAAAGTCCTGAGCCACGGCAAATCTTTCAAGAATCACTCAATTTCTTAATCAAAACCCAATGTGATTCTACCATTACAGGCAAACAATACGCAGGTGAATGGCCTGTATATATGAATCTGATTGAACCCTATCTATTTATAGGCAAAAAACAAAAAGCAAGAGATTCCAACTGCTTCAATATATCGGCTGTACACAATTTTCTATCTGAAATTTACCTGCACGATACTACCTTAATTGAATTAAAGCCTGTTTTGGAAAAAGCTTACCATGAAATTGAGACCTACGAAACAGATAAACGCTATAACTTCTGGAAACTTTTGCCTCCGGCACGAAAATTAAGAATGTTTGGTAAAGACCCGATGCAACTGGTAAGACGACCGACCAATTATCCGCTTAAATCAAGGTTTATTAATAAAACCGCCAACGTGCCTGAAGATGCCGATGATACCGCATTGGCCAATACAGCCACATATTACCATAATCGGATATTCAAGGATACACTAAAGGCTTTGTCATATATTGGCTTTGATGAATATTTAGACAAAAACCGCAGAAACCGGAACTGGTATAATTTCATGTTACCCTCCCCAAGACATTCCGGTGCTTATCTAACCTGGCATCATCAGGAATATGAATATAATCACTGGAATCCTCTTACTACCTATTTTTCTCTGTTGTTTATATTCACCCCTTTCAGTTCTGCCTATCCTGTTGCTTATCAGCCATGGATTCCGTTTGGCGCCAATGATGTTGATGTGGTTGTAAACAGCAATGTCCTGAACTATTTATCTTTAACCGGACAAATTAATAAAAGCGAGGGTAAAACAGGAGCTTTGAAAGTGATTGAGCATAGCGTACGGAAAAATTTATGGAGTACAGGGGCGGTTTATTATCCGAATAGCTATCATTTGGATTATGCAGTAGCCAAAGCCTATAATAATGGTGTATATGAATTGCATGAGGTTGCACAAAAAACAGCAAAACACCTGATTGGAACCCAACAAGCTAACGGAAGTTTTGAAAGCAAGCCGTGGGTCAATAAAAAAGATATTATTCAGTCAACTGCCTACGCACTCCATTCCATGCTAGACCTGCGTTCAAAGGGTGTGATGATACCAGATGAAAATATCAGAAAAGCTTTTGGTTTTTTATTGGCAAAAGCACAAAGAGCCAATGGTTCCTGCTATTGGGAAGGTGGTGTTTATTTTTCAGGAGGTACATTACTAAGAAATATACTCATCTGGCAATCTGATGCCTATACTACTGCTATGATAGCCAAATGTTTTCAACGCTATTATCTTTAAAATATCTATTAATTTCTTGCTTTCTTCTCGTGTCGTGACCCTTTGCTCATTTCTTTCATAAATTTCATCAGCATTTTAAGCTTTTTCACAACCAAATACGTCTTGTTTATGTTGTTTGACTAGACCGATTAATTTTTTATTAATAATTTTCACAAAAAATAAGCACGACGTTTGCCAACAACGTTACCAGCGGTACCCCAATGACGACCAATAAGCGTAAAATTTTCAATGACCCGGTTTATGGATTCGTAACTATACATTCTGATTTGATTTATGACCTGATTGAGCATCCTTTTTTTCAGCGGTTACGTCGTATAAAACAATTGGGTATGGCCGAGTTTGTTTACCCCGGAGCATTACATACGCGTTTTCATCATGCGCTAGGAGCCATGCACCTGATGTACGAAGCATTGACGGTCTTGCAATCAAAAGGAAATCAGATTTCTGAAAGTGAGTTTGAAGCGGCACAAATAGCTATTCTGCTGCATGATATTGGCCACGGGCCGTTTTCTCATGCACTTGAATACACTATTCTAGGTGATATTCACCATGAGGACATTTCGTCTTTATTGATGCAAAAACTCAACAGTCAGTTTGGTGGGAAACTTTCATTGGCAATTGAAATGTTCAATGGTACTTATGAACGTGACTTTTTCCACCAGTTGATTTCAAGCCAATTGGATATGGACAGGCTGGATTATCTGACACGTGACTGTTTTTTTACGGGTGTGGCTGAAGGTACTATTGGCGTAGAGAGAATCATTAAGATGCTCAATGTGGTCGGTAATCAGCTGGTAGTAGAAGAGAAAGGCTTGCTGAGTGTTGAAAATTTTCTGAATGCACGACGCCTGATGTATTGGCAGGTATATTTACATAAAACAGCCATTTGTGCCGAAACCATGCTGATTCAGATTATCAGCAGGGCCCGGGATCTGATTAATCAGGGAGAGGACTTATTTGCGAGTCCTGCTTTGATTGTTTTTTTAAAAGAGAACGTCAGTTTAAAGGCGTTTCAAAACAATGATAAGTATTTGCAATCGTTTACATTATTAGATGATTACGACATCTGGGCATGTGTAAAGCACTGGCAGTTTCATTCTGATAGAATATTATCTACTATCTGCAAGGATTTACTGAACCGGAATCTGTTCAAAATCAAAATTTCCAATCAACCGATAGAGCAAACACTTATTAGTTCATTAAAACAGGCACTCATTGACAAAGGTATTCCCAACAATCAATTAAGCTATTTCATCACCGAAGGAGACGTAAGTAACAAAGGTTATATCCGGGGTGATGAAACTATTTACATTTGCACCAAAAATAAACAGGTAGTAGACATTGCTGATGCATCAGACTTGCCGACCATCAAGGCACTGAGCAACATCGTGAAAAAATACTATGTATGTTGGGGCAAAAATGTATATTTGCAATGATTTTGCTATGTTGTGATTATTTTTTGTATTATTTTGAGATTATTTTCGACAAAAATTATTTTTGCCGACACTTTATACTAAAGAGGTTTTACAGTATCTAAACAAGCAAAGTTTAAACACGCTGAAGTATCTTATGCAATTTACGATAAAGCAAATAGCTAACTTACTAAATGGAGAAGTTCGGGGAGATGATTCCCTGACAGTCAGCAATTTAGCAAAAATTGAACAGGGAAATACGGGTGACATATCTTTCCTATCCAATCATAAATACGAACAATTTATCTATACTACCAAGGCTTCGGCTGTTATTGTCGGCAAAGATTTTGTTCCCAAAAAAGACATCTCGGCTTCGTTGATTGTTGTTGACAATCCGTATAATTCATTTACACAACTGCTTGAAGAATATCAGAAGATTTTGAATTTTTCTAAGAAGGGCGTTGAGCAACCTGTCTTTGTTGGAGAAGGAACTGAAATAGGAGAAGGAGCCTATCAGGGAGCATTTTCATATATCGGTCTTAATAACAGAATAGGTAAGAACGTAAAAATTCACCCTAATGTACACATTGGCGACAATGTGATAATTGGTGATAATACTATTATCTTTGCCGGAGTAAAAATATATAGTGATTCGGTAATAGGAAGCCATTGCGTGATTCACGCAGGAGCAGTAATAGGTAGCGACGGATTCGGTTTTGCTTTGCAGGATGATGGCACGTATAGAACTATTCCGCAATTAGGGAATGTAGTGATAGAAGATAATGTAAGTATAGGTGCCAACACTACTATAGATTGTGCAACGATGGGCTCTACGGTAATCCGCCAGGGCGTGAAAATTGATAATTTAGTTCAAATTGCACATAATGTTGAAATCGGTAAAAATACAGTAATTGCAGCCCAGACCGGAATAGCCGGCTCGGCTATAATCGGAGAAAATTGTGTACTTGCCGGGCAGGTAGGAGTTGTAGGCCATATATCTTTAGCGAATGGCACAAAAGTAGGTGCAAAAGCCGGGGTAAGAAAAAGCATTAAAAAAGAAAATACTTCTATAACAGGCACATACGCCTTTGATTTAAACGACTATATGCGGTCAGCCGCAGTTTTCAAAAGACTTCCACAATTAGACAAACAAGTACGCGAATTAGAAAAACGTCTTGAAGAACTGATTAACGAGGGGGTTTTCTCTGAAATATGAAACAGCTGACACAGCAAAATATAAAATTTGCCAATGAACGTTAAACAACAAACCATTCAAAAAAAAGTATCGATTACAGGTGTAGGCTTGCATACTGGTAAAAACGTAACGCTTACTATACAACCTGCACCTATCAACCATGGTTATAAGTTTCAAAGAATCGACTTAGAAAACAAGCCTGTTATTGAGGCTGATGTAGATTATGTGGTAGATACCTCAAGAGGTACTGTGTTGGAGAAAGACGGTGCAAGAGTACACACTACTGAACATATTTTAGCAGCCCTGGTTGGTCTTCAGATTGATAATGTTTTGATTCAGATTGATGGCCCTGAAATTCCGATTCTGGATGGAAGCGCCATTAAGTTTGTTGAGCTTCTGGAAGAGGCCGGTATTGAAGAGCAGGCATCATTACGTAATTATTATGAGGTTACAGAGGCCATTCATTATCGCAATGATGAACGCAGCATTGAACTGGCAGCATTACCTTTAAATGACTACCGCCTCACAGCGATGGTCGATTATAACTCGTCTATTCTACATAGTCAACATGCTCAATTGCATGCCATTAATTTGTTTAAGGATGAAATCGCCCCTTGCCGTACATTTGTGTTCTTGCACGAACTGGAAGCATTGTTTAATGCAGGGTTGATTAAAGGAGGGAATCTCGACAACGCCGTGGTGATTGTTGATAAGGAGGTATCGGAAGAAGAAATAGAGAATCTCTCTAAATTATTGAACAAGCCAAAAATTCAGGTAGGCAAAACCGGTGTTTTGAATGATGCTCCCCTGCGTTTCCCTAATGAACCTGCGCGTCATAAACTTTTAGACGTAATGGGAGATTTAGCCCTGGTGGGACGTCCGTTGAAAGCACATATTCTGGCAGCCCGCCCCGGTCATGCGCCTAATGTGGAACTGGCTAAGAAAATAAAAAAGCAGATGCTTGATGCAGCCAAGGGTGCTCCGGTATATGACCCTGACGCAACTCCGGTATACAATGTCAATGATATTGCTAAGCTACTGCCTCATCGTTATCCGTTTGCGCTGGTCGATAAAATTGTATATCTGGACGGACAAACCGTAATAGGGATTAAAAATGTGACGATGAACGAACCACAGTTTAGTGGTCACTTCCCTGATAATCCTGTAATGCCTGGTGTATTACAAATTGAAGCGATTGCTCAGACAGGTGGTGTATTGGTTCTGACTTCTACCGGGAAACCGGAAGCTTACTGGCCATATCTGGTTAGTATAGATAATTGTCGGTTCTATCGCAATGTGCTCCCCGGTGATACCATTGTTATCAGATGTTCACTGATAGCACCTATGAAACTGGGTGTAGCAAAAATGCACGGCGACGCCTGGGTGGGGAAAAATCTTGTATGCGATGTAAATATGACCGCCCGATTAGTAAAAAAAGTAAAATAAGGCTACAAACCACCAGTTAAAACTATAGGCAGCTTGACTTATATTTTTAATTGCCCAAATATGCAATAATCAAACAATTATGAATCAACCGTTAGCATTCATACATCCGGACGCCAAAATTGCTCATAACGTAGTTGTAGAGCCCTTTGCTGTGATAAACAAAGACGTAGAAATTGGAGAAGGAACATGGATAGGCTCTCATGCTATTATTATGGAGGGCGCAAGAATAGGAAAAAACTGCCGTATTTTTCCCGGAGCAGTTATCTCTGCAGTTCCGCAGGATTTAAAATTCAAAGGAGAAGAAACCAAAACCATTATCGGTGATAATACTACCATCAGAGAATGTGTGACCGTCAATCGCGGAACGGTTGATAAATACCGTACAGAAATAGGCTCTAATTGCTTAATTATGGCTTATACGCACATTGCCCATGATTGTATCATCGGTGATAATGTTATTCTGGCCAATTGTGTACAGTTAGCAGGACATATTTCGATAGGTAATTACGCCAATATCGGTGGTATGTCTGCTGTGCAACAGTTTGTGAAGATAGGAAAACATACCTATATCGGTGGTTGCTCTCAAATCCGGAAAGATGTGCCTCCTTATATTAAGGCTGCGCGTGAGCCGCTCTCTTATGCAGGTATCAATTCGGTTGGATTAAGACGCAGAGGTCATTCTGATGAGAAAATCGCTGAAATACAGGATATTTACCGCTATATCTATCTCAAAGGTCTGAACAATAGCGATGCCATTACTCAGGTAGAACTTGAATTTCCTGCTACTCCGGAACGTGATGAA
>CALRLS020000301.1:0-6804 GCA_943368815.1 Cyanobium sp. NIES-981 | reverse complement strand
CACCAAATAATGTTTGGAAGAGACCGCGTGGCGTCCACCCCATCCCAACCCTTCCCCAACAATGGGGAAGGGCTAAAAAGTCCCTCTCCCCACTGTTGGGGAGAGGGATTTAGGGAGTGGGGTTGAAGCCTTGCCAAATAACATTTGGTATGTTTTTCTTTTGAGACACCCCCTTTTTACACAAATACATGCTTAGATATTTTCTAACCATCCTGATTTTAATAATAATTTAAAAAAAATAAATTGATGCCAAGCGATATAAAATGGTCGATAGACCAAGCCCATAGTGCAATAGCCTTTAAAGTAAGGCATTTAATGATTGCCCATGTAAAAGGCTCATTCAAAACATTTGATGCCAGTATCTATACGAATGGTAATGATTTTACAACTGCAGAAATTGACCTTTGGATTGATGCAGGTTCCATCACCACCGGTGACGAAAAAAGAGATGAACATTTAAAAAGCCTTGATTTTCTGGATGTAGAAAACCATAAACAGATTACGTTTGTTGCCAGTACGATTGGCAAAAAGCAGGAAGATAATAGTCACGAGTTGTGGGGAGAACTGACCATCGTAGGTATTACTCAAAATATAAAACTGGATGTAAACTTCGGAGGGCTTGTCAATGACCCTTGGGGAAATGAAAGAGCCGGATTTACATTAGAAGGAAAAATTAACAGAAAAAACTGGGGATTGGTATGGAATATGCCTGCAGGAACGGAATTAATAATGGTGAGCGAAGAAGTAACGATTTCATGCGAGATAGAGCTTATCAATATGGGTCAGAAAGACCTGAAAATGGAACTGGAGCCTATCAAAGGCGTAGAGGTAATCTTATAGTTAATTTATAATGTAAGAAGTTCAGTTTTGAAAATAATACAACTATCAAAGAAGAGGTGGATAATCAGTCCACTTTTTTATTGGTCAATGCTGAACAACATTATATCCGGATACAAGCCATGAGAATAGATAGAAAGCTTGCTACTATTCTTGAATTGAATAGTATTTTGCAAATCTAATAAACTATCGCTTTATCTTAATTGAATCACATTTTCGATTTTTATATAAATCCATAAGTAATCATGATAGAAGTTAAAAAAGAAGGTGTGCTTTTACAGAAAACTTCACTTGGTTTCGAAAACTTCGGCGTACTAAATCCTGGAGTAATAAAGGAGGGTGACCATATTCATTTATTTTATAGAGCAGTAAGTAAAGGGAATTACTCCAGTATCGGTTATTGCAAATTAAAATCCCCGCTTATTGTTGAAGAACGTTTAGATACTCCTCTGCTTTTTCCTCAATTTGAGTATGAATCAAAAGGCATTGAAGACCCCCGGATTGTTAAGATTGAAGACCTGTTTTATCTTACTTACACGGCTTACGACGGAATAAATGCCTTAGGAGCATTGGCTACATCAAAGGATTTATTGCATTTTGATAAATTAGGAATAATAGTACCACAGATTACCTACGAGGAGTTCAGTCATCTTGCTGAATCTAAGGGTATTATTAATGAAAAATACCTTCGCTACAATAAATATATACAGGAAAAACAAGACAAGAAATTTCTGATATGGGATAAAAATGTGATTTTCTTTCCCAGAAAAATAAACGGCAAATTATATTTTCTTCATCTGGAAGAGTACATAGTGCTATCGGCAAAATATAAACATGAAGTAAGCTATATCGGAGGAGGGTGTCCACCCATAGAAACTTCAGAAGGCTGGCTATTGATATATCATGGCGTGCATGATACTATCAAAGGGTATGTCTATTCAGCCTGTGCAGCATTGGTTGATTTAGATAATCCGCAGAAAGAAATCGCCCGCTTATCCTATCCCTTGTTCAGACCCGAGTATGATTGGGAGCTAAAAGGCGAAGTGAACAATGTATGTTTCCCGACAGGTAGTCTTGTTGTGGAGGATACCCTATATGTGTATTATGGCGCTGCCGACGAACAAATTGCCTGTGCCTCTATCAGTATATCTGCTCTTTTGAAAGAGTTAATGTTTAATATCAAAAAAGATGACAAGTAAAATTATGGATACATATTCTAAGTTCACTCCTGTTGATAAGTTTCAGGAGATTATCAGAGAGAATCCTGAAAATACAAATCAGTTACCTGAAATTCTGTTTATAACTTCTTATCCGCCCAGAGAATGTGGTATTGCTACTTACTCACAAGACCTAATAAAGGCTTTGAATAATAAATTCACTCAGTCATTTCATCTGAGCATTTGCGCTTTGGAGTCTAAAACTGAAAAACATACTTATACAGATAAAATAGAATACATTCTTAATACTGACCATCCAAAAGCATTTATCAATTTAGCAAAAGCAATTAATGATAATGCCAATATCTGTATGGTGGTAATACAGCATGAGTTTGGATTCTTTGAAAAAAAACAGGAGGATTTCAGGGAGTTTTCAGAGACAATTACAAAACCAATTATTATTGTTTTTCATACTGTATTACCCAATCCTGACGAAGCTCTTCAGATAAAAGTAAAACAAATGGCTGACGCCTGTGAGGCAATTATCGTAATGACCTATGCCTCTGAAAGAGTGCTGATTAGTGATTACGGAATAGCACAGAATAAAATAGTTGTTATTCCTCATGGTACTCACCTTGTTAAACATTCAGAAAAGGAAGAACTTAAGGATAAATATAAATTAACAGGCAAAAAAGTACTCTCAACATTCGGGCTATTAAGCTCCGGCAAGAGTATTGAAACCACTTTAGAGGCACTGCCTTCTATTATTATACAATATCCCGATACATTGTTTTTAATCATCGGTAAAACTCATCCATCGGTAATAAAGCAGGAGGGAGAGCAATACCGTAAAATGCTTGAAGCGAAAATCAAAGCATTACAATTGCAGCAGCATGTACAGTTTATTAATTATTTTGTTCCTTTACCCGATTTATTAGAATATCTGCAACTGACAGATATCTACCTGTTTACCTCCAAAGACCCCAATCAGGCTGTAAGCGGTACGTTCTCTTATGCTATTAGTTGTGGTTGTCCTATTATTTCTACACCCATTCCTCATGCTCGTGAAGTACTAAGAAATGATGCAGGAATCATCATTGATTTTGAAAACTCACCACATCTAAGTGAAGCAGTAAACAGTTTGCTGAAAGATGAAACTCTAAGAAAGAATATCAGTTCAAACGGATTGCACAGAATGGCATCAACTGCCTGGGAAAATGCAGCCATTGCACATGCTTTATTATTCGAAAAACTAAGCAATCAGCAAATAGAATTGCATTATAAACTTCCTTATATCAATCTGGACCATCTAAAGAAATTGACGACAGATTTTGGAATGATTCAGTTTTCTAAAATCAATCAACCCGATATTGGCTCCGGCTATACCTTAGATGACAATGCAAGGGCAATGATTGCCATTTGCCAGCATTTAGAGTTAACCAGAGATAAGGAAGATATAAAATACCTGTATATCTACTATAATTTTATTAAATACTGTTTACAAGCTGACGGCTATTTTCAGAATTATGTAGATGAACAAAGAGTTTTTACAGAACAAAACAATTTGACTAATCTGGCGGATTCGAATGGAAGAGCCATCTGGGCTTTAGGGTATCTCATTTCTTTAGGTGATTTATTACCACTTACCCTGGTAATAGAGGCAACTATTACCATGAAAACCGCTTTGGTGAATAGCAACAGCATTCATTCTACAAGAGCAATGGCCTTTATTATCAAAGGTTTGTTTTATTTGAATACTAATTATTCATCTACCCAGAACATAGTTTTAATAAAAGAACTTGCCAACAGATTAGTACAGATGTACAGGCATGAGTCAGACAAGCAATGGGTCTGGTTTGAAAGTTATTTCACTTATGCCAATAGTATCTTACCGGAAGCATTATTATGTGCATGGCTGGCTACGGGAGAACCAATATATAAGGAGATTGCCAAATCTACTTTTGATTTCCTTTTGTCGAAAATTTTTACCGACAAGAGCATAAAAGTGATTTCTAACAAAGGGTGGTTAGTGAAAGGTAAAGACTCACTACAGCCTGTAGTAGGCGGGGAGCAACCTATAGATGTTGCATATACCATTCTTGCGCTCAGTAAGTTTTATGAAGTGTTCAGAGATGAGCAATACAAGCAGAAAATGGAAATCGCGTTTAGTTGGTTCCTGGGTAATAATCATCTGAATCAGATTATATACAATCCTTGTACTGGTGGATGTTATGACGGGCTGGAAGAAAACTATGTAAACCTCAATCAGGGAGCAGAGTCTACGGTTAGTTATCTGATGGCGAGACTGACCATTGAAAAAGCAAATATGAATATAATCCGGCAGGAAAAAGAGCTTATAGGAGAAGATAATGACATGCAAAAGTTTCAGTTGGAAATGATATAACTATGTCAGCCAGCTTATTTTAATCATAATTCTATAACTCTTTTAGTCATGAATTGACACACTTTTATCAAACAAATAGTATTCCATAGTCATGAAAAAATCAATCTCAATTTTGATTATTGTTTTATTCGTGACTGCGATTAATTCTTGCAAAAATGCACCTCATGATACCTAAAATAATGAAACTTCATTATCTGGATGACTGAAGTGAAAATTTTTTGAGAAAGATCTTTTATGGCTTTATTTATATTCCTCATAGATATACCATACATTCATATCAACTTTAGTACTGGAGCAGTCTATATATCTATATTTTTCCTCATTTTCAATCTGGAAATAATACCTGAATTTGAATCCGTCTTTTTCGTTTTCAGAAACATCTTCAAAGGCTTTAAATTTTACTTTCATAGCAATAGTTTTTATCTATTGGATATTGAACCTGAACAAATTCATATCCATTTTGATCCATAAAGTTTAAGGCATCAATCATAGAGTTGAATTCGATTGTATTTCCATTCTTGTCTTTTATTTGAGAATCTACCTGAGTAAATGCTCTATTCTTCTGTCCAAAGTCTAAATTAACTTTCAGTTTCCGGGAAAATGCCTTTGCAGACTTTCCTACAATCTCAATGTATTCAACATCAATGTCCTTAATAGGGGTATTATTTACTGTCTGACTATAGCTTAGCTTAGCTCCAAATAAAAATAATAATGCAAAAAACACCTTTGTCGCTTTCATATTTTTGTTATTTAGAATGACTAATAAGTATACGCAATTATAGTTTTTTATGAACTAATGATTTGCTGATAAGCTTTCTCCTGCATTAAACTTTCAATCTGCTCAGGATGAACGATTTTTATTTTTATGAGCCACCCTTCACCTAATGGGTCAATATTGATGATACCCGGTTCAATCTGGAGTTTAGTATTAATTGTTACTACCAAGCCATCAACCGGCATCAATAATTTTTAATGTTTCTATAGCCCCGAACACCTCACCTTGTTTACAAAATTTACCCAGGAATGGTAATTCTGCGAAGATAATCTCACCCCATTTATTAAGAGCAAAATCAGTTATACCTATGATAGCTGTATCGTTTTCGATTTTTAACCAGATAAACTGTTTGTAATACCTCATAATCCGGATATTGTTCATCTTATATTCATTTAGTGAGTGTTAATCAGGAAAGTACCAACTATTGTTCGGTGATCTATGCCATTAAAATCATCTTCTAAGGCTACTTTAAAATTTCCCCCGACTTCAAGAGAGTCTATATTGGTTATTTCAATAAACCCACTATTCAATTTGAATGGAACAAAATCAATTCCATCGGTATAGAAAATGTTATCCAAACTAATATTCGGATAGTATCCGGCTTTAGTCAGATTCGGGAGGTTCAGGCTAAATCTTTCATACTTATAACCATAGGCAGATAATTGAGCTGATTTCATATCAGGATTCCAGCTACCTTCTGTTCTTTCAATAAAAATATAATCCTCATCTTCTGAAAATTTTACATGAATCATTGAATGAGGTTTCGGTATCTCTTCCTGATTGCAAGAAATACAGAATAGACAGACCGATAGTACAAATAACAATCTGCACATATTGTTTATTAAAGTATGATTATATGAAACTATTCTTTCGCGCTTTCTTTTATTTCATCATTGGCATTGGTAATTACTTTATCTCCACTCTGTAAGGCGCCATATACCTCTACTTTGTCTGTTGTCTGATTGCCCGTGCTGACATCTACTTTTTTTATTGACCCATTTTCTGCAACAAGCACATACTTTCTTTCCGTTGAAGTAACGACTGATGATTTTGGCACAAAAAGGGCATTTTTGTTGCCTCTTGAATAGATGATTACATCAGCATACATACCGGATGACAAGGAGCCATTCGTATTGGGCACATCAACTTCCACTCTTTCGTTCCGGTATTGGGCATTGATACTTCTGGATTTACGGCTAATCCTGCCTTTCATTTTTTTGCCCTGAAAAGCGCTTACATAAAAGGAGAGTGTATCGTGCTCATGGATAGTGGTAGCTATACCCTCAGGTACATCAACCTGTAAGCGTAAGCGTTCAATCTGTTTCAATTCCAGCATGGGTTTGTCTTTGGCCATTGCACTTACCAAAGCGCCCGGGTGGATGTTACGCTCGGTAATAATACCACTAAAAGGAGCTACTACTTTCAAATAGCCCATCATGGCTTTTTGCATATCCCAATTGGCTTTTTCGGCATTTACAATGGCGGTATCAGCATTCATCCTGGCTTTAATGGTCGATAAATCCATAGGAGACACCGCCCCTTTGGTTTTTGAGGCTTCCAATAGTCGTTGATAATGCTCTTTATCAATAGCGAAATCAGCGTTGGCCTTTACAAACTTTTCTTTTGCCAAT
>CALRLS020000300.1:0-6804 GCA_943368815.1 Cyanobium sp. NIES-981 | reverse complement strand
AACACCCTTCCGAACAGCTGTTCTGATAAACTTAGGACGCTTTTTAGTCTCTTCAAAAATCTTACCGATATATTCACCTAAGAACGAAATGCCCAGTAAGTTAATCCCGCCAAAAAATAATACCAGTGTAATAACTGTCGGGAAACCATGAGGAATATTCGGGAAGAAGAAGGTAAGTACCACTTGTAGAAAAGCACCCAGGAAAGCAAATCCCGTAAAGATAAATCCGGCATAAGACATGGCTTCCAGTGGAGCAAAACTAAAGGAGAAAATGGCCTTTTTTGCCCACCAGATGTTTTTCATCCAGTTGTTGGTCGACACCCCAAACATCCGTTCCGGACGAATATAATTTACCCCAACCTGCTTAAAACCAACCCAGGCTCTTAATCCACGCAGAAACTGCTCGGTTTCGGGTAGGTTAATTAACTCTTTCACAGCTTTCCGGTCAATCATTGAAAAATCACCAGCATCTTTCGGGATTTTAATATAAGAAAGTGCCTGAAAAATACGATAGAACAAACGATAGAAAAAATGTATCCGGGGTTTCATTTCCCTTTGTACACGTACGCCATAAACCACTTCGTTGCCCTCTATCCATTTTTCATAAAAGGCTGGAATTACTTCCGGAGGGTCCTGTAAATCTCCATCCATTAATACCACTGCATCTCCTGTCGAAACCTCCATCCCCGACATAAATGCTGATTGTGAACCGAAATTCCGGGAGTGGGTAATGGCTATGACATTCTGGTCTTTGCTACAGATATTATCCAGTACTTCCTGTGTATTATCGGGTGAGCAGTCATTGACGAAGATGATTTCATACCGTACTTTCATTTCGTTGAATGTCTTCACTAGTCTTTCGTACATAAACGGGATGGCCTGTGCATCTTTATAACAGGCAATGATGGCCGTTATGACCGGATTCAGATAAGGGTTTTTGAAGGCAGTCAGCACATCGGCCTCATAATTAATCTGTTGCTGCCAATCATGATATTTATGTAAGCCGTCAGCTAATGATGTTTTTGCATACCAGCCTATATCTTTGTTGGCTTCGGTTGGGTCGCCATACCATTCGGCTAAATCCCATTTGCGGTTAGGCATACTTCCCCAATCGGGTGTGGCAGAAATGCCAAATTCTGTTTTCGTTATATCGACCAGTTCTTTCATGGTAGTTTTCACGCCACTGGCAATATTATATGATTTGCCTCTGATTTCGGGTCTCATCTGTAAAGCTGCATCCACAAATGCTTCTACGCAATCGGTGACATGCACAAAATCACGGCTGATATCCGGCGAAACGAAATTAGGTAAGGCACCGTGTCTGGCTTTTTCAATCAATTGAGGAATCAGGCGGTCGGGTTCTTCCCAATCGCCATAAATGGCATACAAACGTAGATTGAGCGTGTTTTTCTCGAAGAATCGCCCATAATACTGAATCATATAGGCCGCGGAAACCTTTGATACTGAATAATGACTATTGGGCTGCAATTCATCTGATTCTTTAGGAGCCGCACAATTATAGCCGTACTCAGAACTACTTCCGGCATGGATATATACAGCTTCTTTTGAAAGGCTTTCAAGAATATTGTTTGTCCCCAGAACGTTGGTTTCGTAGGTGAGGGTGGTGTCTTTTTGTTTGGAATAAGCACCATAAGCTGCTAAATTAAAAATGGTCTGCGGCTGGATGCTCTCAAATGTTTCTTCTACTGAGTATTTGGAGACAATATCACAGTGAACAACATTTTCCGAAGGTACATTCAATAATTTAAGCCTCCATGCCCTTTGGGCATCGTGTGTTAAGGCATAGACATCTTTACGAACCGCAAAAATATCTTTGAACAGATTGGCACCAATAAATCCACTCGCCCCAAAAACAAAGATTGGGCCTTTCAATTCAAGTATTTTATTTTTCAGGGTGTCGGACATTTTTAGCAATTATTGTTGTTCTAGTAGAGAAAAAAATTACAAATCCCCCAAACCATAAACCCCTTTCACCTCCTCAACAGCCTGTTGAAATTGTTCCGGTTTCATAGGTAGGTAATGCCAATCCAGTTTATTTTCCATATATGATACACCTCTACCTTTAATGGTGTCAGCGATAATCAGTTTCGGCATGCCGTTTTTTCTGGTTTTCAGGTCGTCGATTATGCTTACCAGTCTGTCAATATTATGTCCGTCGGTTTCTATTACCTCAAAACCAATGGCTTGCCATTTAATAATATCTGCAGAAAGCCCTAAAACCTTATCTGTACTGTCAAAACCCTGTATACCATTTCTGTCGATTAATACAATCAGATTATCTAATTGCTTGCTTACGGCATAGTGCCCTGCTTCCCAGCTTGTTCCTTCATTCGTTTCTCCGTCCGACATCAGAACGTACGTCATTTCATTATTTTGCAAGAGCTTATTGGCATGTGCAATACCGGAACCAATTGGTAAGCCATGTCCCAATGAACCTGTGGCGAATGGAATACCCTGAACTTTATTAGGTGCCGGGTGAGCAGGCAAGACGGTACCATTTTTATAAAAAGTATCGAGAATCTCATCCGATAATTCACCGATTTGATTTAAACAAACATATAGAGCTGCTGCTGCATGGCCTTTAGATAATAAAAAAACTTCATTGACCTGACGATGAACTACGAGCGTAGCAATCATTAAATCAATACATGAAAGTGAACAGCCAATATGCCCTGCATTGGCTTTAAAGTACATTTCTAATAGCTTCAACCTTAATTGACCACTCAATTGCTGGTATGTCAGTTTCTTATTCTTCATTAGCTGCTGTTTCTGTTACTTTTGCAGGCTTTTTCTTCTTCCAGAATGATAAACCTATTAATAGTGCATAAATAGCTATTGAAATGCCTGAAACCATGCTACCGGTTTTCAGATAGGGCGCTTCATAATAGAGATTTATCTGATGTTTCCCTTTATTTATTACTATTCCGGTCATACCGAACGTAACTAAACGGGTTTCAACAGGTCTGCCATCTACCACTGCTTTCCAGCCTTTATCGAATGGAATAGAAAGAAAAAGCAGTTTCGTCTGGTCGAGGTCTATGGTTCCGGCAAAATGCCTGTCATCGTATTTTGTAATCTGCAAGGTGTCTTTTCTACAGTCGCTGATCAATTGGTTAAAGTTTTCAGTCGTTACACTTTGTAATGAATCTTTGATTTCTTCAAAACCGGGATACTTTGCTTTCTCTTCATTTTTAATGATGAAACCTCTGTATATGGCTGCATGTTTTTCAACCGTTGAGAATTTACTGAGATTTTCTTCAGTAATATATTTATCAAGCGTAAAACCCATAGGCAAGGCATTTGTATTTCTGAATACCTGGACATCCCGAAAAGTAGTGAGTGAATCGAAGCCAAATCGCTGGAATGGGAAAGGGCCTTTTAGCAAATAATATTTGACAGATGTTAATGGCATAAGCAGAGGATATTGGCGAACCCCTGAAATCCATCTTGTGGCTGTCTCTTCATTTTGCGGAATAGTATTCATGCCTTTCATAAAGGCTACATAGTACCGATGGTTAAACGAATGGTAACTTGAGGTGCTCTGGTAGTTCTGAACCATAGCATCATTTAGGCTTTCATGGATAGCGCCACCTGAAGAATAGTTTTTTTCTATTCTATAAAACGATTTATCATGCTCTTTGATATAATCAATAGCATCTGTGGTATAGTCGTTGAAACCTGCTTTAGATTCAAATTCCTTTACTGTTTCTATACTGCGTTTATTAAGCGTTTGATTATCAAAATATATCATTTCAACCAGTGTAATGCCTAGAAATGCCCATAGTGCTACTTTCCGTATACCTACCACACGGGTTGCAGCAAAAATAATTGAATAGATAAATATCAATAAAACGGCCGAAGTACGGATTCCCTTGTTGATAGTTGCGGCTAGGTCTGTCGAGAAACTGAATAGCAACAGAAACAATAGAAAAAGGAAGGTTCCGCCCAATACCAGGAGATTAATTTTGAAACCTTTGATAATTGCTTCAATTACTTTAAGACTACCCAACAATAAACCGACAGCAATAAATGCGGCCATCACCCGGTAATAATTCCCGGTAAATAACCAGAAGGTATATCTGAAATAAGGGAAGGTCATGATGATAAACACGAGACCTGTAACAATTCCATAGGCAATTCTCCGGCGCTTGTCAGCTATTACAAATAGTTGCGGCAGGAGTAATAACATACCAATGCCTACATAGAAAGCCGGAGCCTCCATATAGTTCTGCCATCCTTTATAAGTACCGGCATAACCCAGAATATCGTTGCTGAACCAGCGTAAATAAGTAGTAAAAAGCTCAATACTATCGGCAGTTTGTAAAATTGGCTGCGATGAAAGTGCACTTGTATAGGATACATCACCCGACCCGCGAGGGCTGTTAAGCAACAGGAGGATATGAGAATAACAAATCAGAAAGCCCATACCTATGCCCAAAGCACTGAAAGCTACCAGTTGAAACAAGAACTTTCCATTTTCAAACCATTTGTTGAGCCTGTTATCAACATATAGTCTCACTAATAGATAGATAATAGTAAACTCACCGATGATAGTAAAATTAAAAGGCTGGTCAATGGCTATTAACATAGTAGCGATTGGAATCAGGTACCATTTGCCTTCCCGTAGCAGGTGCTCAATGCCTATCAATAAAAGAATGCTATATAATAAACTGTTTGCCAAGAGGGGAGTCCAGCCCAATACGAGAGCCGTAAAACCCATTAAAGCAAAGCAGATACCTCCGATTATGCTTGTATAATTATTGTAACGGATTGTTTTGAGAAACCAGAAGAAGACTAAACCATTGACAATTATGCGCAAAAACTCAATCCATCCTGCTATTACAGGGATATTTTTTCCATCGCCAAGATAATATAAGTAATAGAAGGGACTGTTCATAAACGGAGAAATATCCTGCCCCATGCCTTGCTTAAACGACCAGCTAAGCATTCCATATTGCTTAAAATAGTCTGTCGCCATTTTATAGATAGGATAAAAGGCGTTGGTCATGTCGCTACCTATATCAAGATATAAGGTGGTTTTTTTTCCGAGTAGAAAATCTTTAAATATAAAAAAGGCGGCTATTGCCAATAAGGTTGTTATGAGGCTCCATGCCAGTTTATTAGAAAATGCGAACAGGGGATTATCATTAGATAATAAGTTTTCTTTAGTCTGGGCTTCTACAGTTTTTGTAGTCTGATTAACCGTTACCTCAGCTTGTTTTTTAATAGGTGTGCTTTGCTGGCTAACGGGTTTGTTCTTCTTTTTCATTGAGATTTTTAGGGGTAATTCGTATTACGCTAATTTTTTAATCAAATATGGAATATTTTTTACAAAATTATAGATTTTCTTAGATGTATTATCAGGTTTATGGTATCTATTAATATCCCAAAATGTATGCCAGAATATGAAATTGGAGCCTATTATTAAAGAGTTGTGAATTTAAATAATACCGTAAAATCATTAATAGTTTAATTTTATTGGTCAAAGAAATTATCTTTATACCGACTAAAATAATTATCACTTTTTTAAACATTGACAATGAAACTATTTAGACTACTGCTACTCATTTTATTAGGAAATTCTTTTGCTATGGCGCAAAATACTACCGTGCTTGTGACACCTAACACAAATACACCGACCAATGGTGTGCATCTCGGCCATAATGTTGGTCAGAATATGTCATCAGATAGTTCAGTTATGATTGGTTCTGGTGCAGGACAAAATAGCACCAATTCTAAAAGTAGCGTGTATATAGGAGCTGATGCCGGAAGAAATTCTAGTTTTCAGAAAAACGTATTTATAGGTAGAGCATCCGGCGAGGATAATACTGCTGATGAAAATACTTTTATGGGTTTTTGGGCAGGAAGAAAAAATACAAGTGGCCGATATAACCTGATTGTGGGTTCACAGGCAGGCTATTTTAATACTAGTGGTAGGCAAAATGTATTCTTAGGTCATGTGACAGGCTATAGGAATACTACAGGAGAAGACAATACATTTGTAGGGCGCTCGGCCGGATTTGATAATACGACAGGAACAGGAAATACATTTATTGGCACGTATGCAGGCGGATTCTGCTGGACAAATTGTAATATATGGACTGAAAGCACCAATATTACGGGTAATTATAACGTAATGATAGGCTATAAAGCCATACCTACTATTACGGGTCTTTCTAATGCCATTGCTATTGGTAGCCATGCAAAGGTTTCCAGCAGCAATAGTATGGTATTAGGAGGTACGGGACAATATGGCCTTAATGTGGGTATAGGCACACAATCACCGAGTGCTAAATTGGAAATTGTAAGTAATACTTCGAATACTTCGGGTTTAAAACTAAGCAACCTCACAAGTAATTCTCCTTCTAATGCCTCTGCCGATAAAGTTCTTTCTGTTGATACTGATGGTAATGTGATTCTGGTTGCTAATCCTGCTAACTACTTTGCTAATCCGGTAGGAATCGGAGTACAACCAACCGACGACTACATACTATCTATATGCGGCAAAGCCCGGGTAAAAGATTTGGTAGCCGATCCTAAATGGTGCGATTATGTATTTGAAAAAGACTATAAATTGATGCCTATCGGACAGTTAGAAACTTTTGTAAAACAAAACAAGCATTTACCTGAAATACCAACTACTAAAGAGGTTGAGGAAAATGGTGTGGCTTTAGGCGAAATGACATCGAAATTATTGTTAAAAGTAGAAGAACTGACACTGTACATGATAGCGCAAGAGAAACGTATAAAGGATTTGGAAATGCAATTGAGCGCTAATAACAC
>CALRLS020000299.1:0-6807 GCA_943368815.1 Cyanobium sp. NIES-981 | reverse complement strand
GAATCATGGTCGCTAAAATGGGACAGGACGGCCACGACAGAGGTGCTAAAGTAATAGCCACCAGTTTTGCGGATTTAGGTTTTGATGTTGACATAGGTCCGCTTTTCCAGACTCCACAGGAAACCGCCCAACAGGCAGCAGAAAATGATGTGCATATTGTAGGCGCTTCAAGTCTGGCCGCAGGCCATAAAACCCTGATTCCTCAATTAATAGAAGAACTCAAAAAACTGGGCAGAGAAGACATCATGGTCATTGCCGGAGGGGTAATACCCCCACAGGATTATCAGTTCCTATACGATGCCGGAGTAAAAGGCGTTTTTGGCCCCGGCACAGTTATATCTATTGCCGCACAGAAGATTTTGAAGGAGTTGATGGGGGAATAGACGCCATGTTGGCGTCTCGAATAGGCCTACAAATTCCCACTAGCCTTCCTATACCTCACACTGGCAATCAGAAAATTATAGATGCTTGATAAGTATTGATTTTCGGCGCTTTGAAGAGAATATTCAGTGTTTTTCAGGTCTGATAATAGAATAACACCTTTCTCGAAACGAAACTTGTCTGTATCTAAAATTCTTTGTGCAAGTGCTATGTTTTTCTTTGCTTCTTCCAGATTCAGTTTCGATTGTTGCAGGGTATTCCATGTACTTTTCGATTCATAATTGAAATCGTTTCTTAGCCGTTCTGTATTCAATGTATTAATCTGCTGGCGTACCTTAAAGTCATTGGATGCCAGTCTGGCTTGTCTGCCATCGAAGATAGGCACATTAGCTCTGATACCTATATAATTAGCCGGGAACCACGTGTTTTTGGCAAAAGGATTGAGCGTTTCAGATAATTGAAAATAGGAGTAGTTGCCATAGGCCGAAAGACCCGGTTTATTTCTTGCCAATTGTTTTTGCATATTCAATTGATTTAAACGCAAATTCAGTTCTTCGGCTCGTATTTCTGTGCGCTTCTCAATGTTCGACTGGTTGTCAACGATTTGTGAGTGATTGAAAATAGTCTGTAGTTCTTCCGATGGTTCAACTTTATCTGTCGTGTTTAACTGGTATTGAAGCGCAATCAGGCTAAGGTCATAATCCTGCTGATTCTTGGTTTGGGCAAGTCGGGCATTGCTTACATCTAATTCCAGTTTATCCAGATCATTTTTTAAGATAGCCCCCTGGTCTAATCTGGCCTGACCAACCTCAAAGTAACTATTGGCTCTTTGCAATGCCAATATTGATAAATTGAGCCTTTCTTTAGCGAAAACACAATTATAATACGCTTCTGTAATAACCTGTCTAAGATTAATGCGTATTTGTTCCAGCGTATTTTTCTGCACCTCTACTTGTGTATCATTTACCTGGCGGTCAATCTTACGGTTGGCATCATACACCTTCTGTTCAGCTTGTAATATAAAAGTATTGTTAAACGGGCGACCCAGTTTTATTTCAGTCTGTGAATCGCCGGAACCTGGTAATGCAAAAGGTAATATGGTTGTCTGCAATTGGGTGTTCCAACGCAAGTCGGCATTCGCGCTTACCTGTGGCAGCCATCTTGCTTTAATCTTTTCGTTTTCGGCCGAGGCAATCTGTACGTTCAGGTTTTGTGATTTTAGTTCTATCCGGTTTTCAATACCTCTTTGAATTGCCTGTTCGAGACTAAGGCTTTGGGAAAATCCGGCTGATAACTGAAAACAAAGTATAGCTGATAGAATAATACGTGTCATAAAACATTTTTTTCTCAAAGGTAAAGACTTATCAAAAGGAGCGCATATTTATTTAGATAAGACGGAAAAAAAGCCCTATAAAATCACATGATTCTGTATTGAGGTTTTTTGGTTTTATAAAGTGTTATTGAGTTTTGCCCAAAAGAATTGCCACAATGTACACAAAGAACACGGCGACGCCCAGTCTATGTTACACAATTCTATTTCGGCAATTAACTTTTTGCCATATTGTGAAACATTGTGCATCCTTGTGCACATTGTGGCCATCGGTAGTTTTGTTATGTCCTATATAATAACCCCAAAAAATAATTCAAAGCCATATTAAACCAATGGGCTTTTAAACAATCTTTTAATTGAATTTTCTCTGCTCATATCTACCGGAATAGTCCATTTTTTAATTGATAAAATCCCTTAACGAATCATTAACAAAACTGCAGTAAACCCCGGGGCACCCTTTTACATCTAAGATTCAAATAAGTTTAAAAAAACAAAATAACATTAACCAGAATCATACAATGAAAAAATTAATCATGATAGCAATGTTGGTGGCAGGAGCCATCGGTGCTAATGCGCAAAGAGGATATGACAAACGTGACGGCCGATATGGAAGAAACGATAATGCTTATGACAGAATTGACAGCTATCAACGCGAAGCACGCCGTCAGATTGCATTTGGTATAGAAAGTGGTAAAATCACCTCAAGAGAGGCCAAACATTTGTTGCGTGAAGCAGAAAGAATTGAGGTAAAAGAAAATCGTTTCAAACGTGATGGCAGATTGGATGTAATTGAACGCCGTGAATTGACACAAGACTTAGCCGTATTGAACAGTTGGATTGCACGTGAAAAACGTGACAGAGACCGTGTTACATACGATGAATATAGCAGAGGATATGCAGGTGGTCGTTATAACGACCGTTATAGCAGGGGCTACTGATAAATGTTAGATGAGATTAATAAATGAGTTTTATTAATAATGCTTTTTCGTAAAGGACAGGGTAAGGTACTAACCTTACCCATTGTTTTTTTATAGACTTACCATCTGAAACATTCTTTTGGATTAATGGTTGAATAAGAAATAATCTGATTCTGATGATTAAGAATTAGCAGAGATATGTATCTTGCGATTTGATTATTCCTGTTTCAATTGTATGATAACTATAACAAATGCTGTAATAAGCGCTACTATTAATCCGAAAGGGGCTGAATTAGTGAGCCTTATCCACCAGGCCAACCAAATAGAATATATCTGGTCGGCTGACCCTGCTTTCTGGGGTAAATCTTCGCCTGTATTGTTTCCGATTGTCGGGTCTTTGAAAGACGATACCTTTATTTATGAGGGTAAATCATATAATTTATCTCGTCATGGTTTTGCACGTGAGCGTGTATTTGTGGTAGAAAGCCAGACCCATGATAGGGTTACCTTTCTTTTGAAATCAGATGAAGCCTCACTAAAGGTCTTCCCGTTCCTCTTTGAATTGCGCCTGCATTATTCTTTAGATGAAAATCGACTGAATGTGAAATATGATGTGACGAATATTGGTAATGATAAAATGTTGTTTTCAGTGGGTGGGCATCCTGCCTTTAAAGTGCCAATAGTAGAAGGAACAAATTATGAGAATTATTGTTTAGAGTTTAATACCAGTGAAGATTTGATGCGCTGGCCTTTGAGCAAGGAAGGTTTAATAGAATCACCACCAGGAAAATTCCCTTCTGATAACAACCGTATACATCTTACAAAAGAATTATTTTATCAGGACGCTCTCGTGTTTAAAAATCTAGGGTCTGATAGTGTTGTACTGAAATCTGATAAGACTGCTCATCAATTGAGATTTCATTTTAAAGATTTTCCTTTTCTGGGTATCTGGGCAGCTAAAAATGCTGATTTTGTTTGTATTGAGCCCTGGTGTGGGATTGCAGATAATGTCAATCACAATCTTCAATTGACTGAGAAAGAGGGTATAAATGTATTGAATGCTAATGAGAATTTTGAGAGGACGTGGATGGTGGAAATTAATTGATTGATTTTGTCTGAACTTTGATTTAGCTGATTTAAGGATTACGCTGATTTTTAGGAACAAAGTTTGATTCTTATGAAAGAATTTCATTGAAATCAGGTCAATCAGCGGACGCCGAGCGGATAAATCACAGTTCAGACAATAATCCATATCTTTGCCAAAAAATAGCTTAACTATAACCAACAGATGAAACTTTTCTTTAGAAAAACAGGCGAAGGACGGCCTGTCTTAATTCTTCATGGCGTTTTTGGCTCTTCCGACAACTGGTTTACTATTAGTAAAATGATAGCCGATAAAGGTTTTGCTGTCTATGCTTTAGATGCCCGTAATCACGGACAGTCGCCACGTAGTGAAGAATTCAGTTATGAATTGATGGCTGAAGACCTGAACGAATTTATTGACGACCAGCAATTGGATAAACCAATTATTATTGGTCACTCAATGGGAGGAAAGACAGTGATGCACTTTGCCATGAAGCATGCAGGAAAGTTCAGTAAGCTGATTATAGTTGATATTGCCCCAAAGTATTATCCTTCTCACCACGGACATATCATTCAAGGGCTTAATTCCATTGATTTAGATAAGCTAACCAACAGAAAAGAAGCTGAACTGCAATTAGACCGTTATGTAACCAGTGTAGGCGAGCGCCAGTTTTTATTAAAAAACCTTTACCGGAATGAATTAGGCAAATTTGACTGGCGTATTAACCTACCGGTATTAAGCCGTGAAATCTATCAGGTTGGCGGTGATTTTACTGATACTCACGAAATCACTGAACCTGTATTATTCCTTCGAGGTAGTGAGTCAGGTTATATTTATGACGAGGATATTCCTGCCATCAAAAAAATCTTTCCAAATGCTACCGTTGAAACCATTGAAGGCTCAGGACATTGGATTCAGGCTGAGAAGCCTAATGAGTTTGTGGAGGCGGTGGTTGGGTTTATTGGGTGAGTTCCGCTATTGAAATTTAATAATACTGCATAAAACAAATGAGCTGGACAACATTTTTTAAAATCGTATTAGTAGAAACCATTATCCGGCTTATAGGGTTGTTTTTTTGTAAGAGTAGATGGAGGTTCTGAAACTACCGGAATGTTTATACTTATACTTATACTTATATTCGTGTTTTTATTCGCTATTACCTTTGAAGTCTTTCTTTTCTGTCTGTCTTTTCTGATCTTCAAAAAAGTCAATCTTCCCCCGTTTGGCTAAATATCAATTTAGTCGGTGTGTATACTACAGCGGTATTTAAAAGACATTTTAAAAACGGCTAACACTATGACTGAATTGAATTCAGCCAAACTTGGTTCCATTGATTCAACTGAATATAATTTCGATTATTAATATGCTAAAAAAGTTGATAAATTGCTCTTTAAGAATCAAAAAAAGGAGAGTAGTAATTAATATAATTTCAATTACAATGGCTTTTTTAACCTCAACCCATTCTTAGGCTGCTTAAGTATCTTTTCAGACACCGATACTCTATGTCTCAAACCCTGTTCCGTAATCACTCATTGCTTGCATGATGGGTAATAGTTTTTTACCTTCTTCAGTCAGGCTGTATTCTACCTTAGCTGGTATCACCTGATATACCTCCCGGTGAATTACGCCTTGTTCTTCCAATTCTCGTAACACCTGCGAAAGCATTTTATCATTTATCGTTACTAAAATGCGTTTCAACTCACTAAAGCGTTTCGTGCCTTCACGTAAATTCCAAATGACAATTCCTTTCCATCTACCCCCTACAATTTGTAAGGTTAGTTCCACAGGACAATAAAAAAATGTGCCGTTGAGGTTGTATCGTTTCATAGTGTAAAGCTATCTTTTTAGTGTATACTTACCAAAAAGGTAGTGCTTTCATTTTGGGAAGTATATTTCATTTTAGAAGCAAATCAATAAACTTTGTCGAAACAAAAATACTCAGATAATGAAAAAAATACTTTTAAGCGTTGCGATTCTTGCTTTTGTCGCAACTGCCACTCAGGCACAAACATCAAATAACAAACCTTTAAGAAAACAAGCAAAAATGGGTACAAATGCGATTAAAGAAACCGCCCTTGACCTTTCAAGGTCAATCATGAAAGGAGATTGGGCAAAAGTTGAAGCTCTACTGTCCGATGATTTTCAATACATTGGCGACGGGCAACCGGCTATAGGCAAAAAGGAATATATTTACTTTATGAAAGAAATCCTAAGCAAAGGATTCACCAACATGGATATGCAGTTTCATCGTGTTATCTCTGAAGGTGATATGGTAGCTGTAGATTATACCAATTTTATGGATAATAAAGGGGAATATTTTGGTATTCCACCAACTGGCAAAAGAATTGCTTCAACAGGTGAATTTATGCGTCAGGTAAAAAATGGCAAAGTAGTAGCTGAATGGCAAACTACCAATACTTATGGAATGATGATACAATTAGGCGTTATTCCTGCTCCTAACAAATAATACATTGTGCGCCGTTGATAATGAACCTGTTTGAAATTAAAATTTCAAACAGGTTCATTATTAGTTGGCTTGTTACCTATTTTAGAGCTTTTTTTAATTTACTATCATTTAAACTTAACCATGTTCGGCTAAATATCAATTTAGTCGTTCCCCCCAACCATCTCTCCCACAATCTTAGCCGAAGAAAGCGCTAAAGGTATCCCACCTCCGGGATGAACACTCCCACCCACAAAATACAAGTTCTTAATACGGGACGCAAAATTGGCATGACGCAGAAATGCAGCAAACTTATTATTAGAGCTATTACCATACAAAGCCCCCTGTACCGAAGAGGTTCGTAACTCAATACTTCTAGGGTCAAGAATACTTTCTGATTCAATTAATCTGGAAATGTCAACTTTTAGGTTTCTACTAAGTTTGGCAATTACATTTTGTCTGGCTTCAGCAATAAGTGTATCCCAGTCCTGCCCGTCATTGGCTGGGGCATTCAATAAGATAAACCAGTTTTCGCAACCTGAGGGTGCATCGTCTTTTTTGTATTTCGATGTGATATTGAGATAAATAGTCGGGTCTTCATAGATGGTTTTCTTCTGAAATTGGTGCTCAAATTCTGTCTTATAATTATCAG
>CALRLS020000298.1:0-6807 GCA_943368815.1 Cyanobium sp. NIES-981 | reverse complement strand
TTTCTGTTTTTTCTTTTTTCTCAGTTTTTTCTTTTGCTTTACCTTTGCTCTTGACTTCTGCCTGAGCGGCTAAATCAAGCACCGATAAACTTAATAAACCCATAAATAATAGTACAAATATTTTTTTCATTGTTTTAAAGTGTTTTTGGTTAAAACTTCATCAAATGTATGCAAACTATAAAAAAAAATGCAAGCCTTTCATTAAAATTTAATGTTATTCGTTACTATTATTAAATTCTGTTATTTAAACCTATGAGAATTAACTACTTTTTAATCTTATTATTATTTCCAACACTCCTTTTTTCACAAGGATATGTATCTATTTCCGGAAAAATCATCGATAAGACCACCCAACAAGCTCTTACAAATGCCTATCTTAGTATTCCGAGTAAAGGCTTTTCCAGCCAGACAAATGCCGTAGGAGAGTTCAAGTTCTTTTTCCCGAAAATAAATCTTGACTCTATATTGATCGTTTCTGCTATCGGTTATAAAAGTATCAGTAAAAAAGCATCAGCCTATGATTCGACCTCCGTAATTGAACTGGAAAAAGCCGAAACGCTAGCCTCAGTACAAGGCGGAGACCCCAAATCTTTATTAAAAGAAGCCTTTGCATTGGTAAAGAAAAACAATCCGTCTTCCCCAACCTATCAGCTTGGCTTTTATCTAGAAACACTCGAAATGGACAAATTAGGGTTTGTAAAAATTTCAGAAGGTATTCTGCGGGTGGAGCGTCCCCATACGGTTAAAGAAATTGGTATTGAAAAAACGAAATTATTAAAAGGCCGGAAATATGAATGGACAGGCCAGACAGCCAAATTAGACGGTTGGGGTTTTATGAATGGTGCGGCAATCGTAACCCGTTCTTTAGAAGGTGGTATCCCTGAATATCTCGATAAGGGAAGCATCAATGATTATGACTTTAAAATTGATTCACTGATGACCTATTTTAATGATAGCCTGGTGTATTCCATGAGTTTCTGGCCTGTCAACAAGAGAGTAAAAGCTGCACGGAATGGTAAAATATACATAGATGTCAATAATCAGGCTATTGTCAGAATTGAATACGAAATGACTCCGGAAGGCGTAAAAGATGTAATTGGCAAAAATTTGATTGATAATACAAAGAAAGTAGGAAAAGCCGTAAAAGGCTATACTCAGTTTTTGCCTCTAAACGGCAAATGGCATTTGCAGGATAGTAAACTGACTTTTGTGGCTGATTTTGAAGACAAACTGGAAAAGAAATACGCCACAGAAGCAACCATGACGGTACAGTTTATGGCTAATGAAAGTTTGAAAATGGGACGAAGCGCTATAAAATTTGACGAAGAACTATTGACCACCAACAATTTTCCGAAGGGGGGCAAGTATGAAGAGAAATTCTGGGTACAAAGCAATTACCTGATTCCGACTCCGGCGATGTTGGAAATGATTGATAAAATGGCAGCTAAGAAGTGATAGATATGAAAATGTCCATGAAGACTCCCTCATGGACATTTTCATTATATTACACATTAAACCTGAAGTGCATTATGTCTCCGTCAGCCACTACATATTCTTTCCCTTCTATGCGTAGGCGACCGGCTTCTCTGCAGGCAGCTTCTGAGCCGTATTTTACATAGTCATTATAAGCTATTACCTCTGCCTTGATGAATCCTTTCTCGAAATCTGTATGAATCACACTGGCAGCTTGCGGTGCCTTCCAACCTTCCTGAATCGTCCAGGCTCTTACTTCCTGTACACCTGCAGTAAAGTAGGTACGTAAAGTCAGTAATTTATAAGCTGACCTGATTAAACGATTCAATCCAGGCTCTGTCAGCCCATATTCTCCCAGAAACATGGCTTTATCATCAGGGTCTTCCATTTCAGTAATCTGCGCCTCAATGGAATTATTCAGAGTAATCATCTGAGCTCCTTCTGCATCGGCTACCTTTTGCAGTATTTCCGAGTACTTATTACCTGTGTGCATAGAGCCTTCATCAACGTTGGCTACATAAAGTACAGGTTTGATTGATAATAGGAATAAATCTGCAATGGCAGGGAGGTCTTCTTTAGCAAGACCTAATTCGCGAACATTTTTACCTTGCAACAACCAGTCCTGACAACGCTTCAATACATCAAATTCGGCCTTTGCTTTAGCGTCACCCCCTACTCTGGCTTGCTTTTCTATTTTCTGAATCTTCTTTTCAATGCTTTCCAGGTCTTTCAGTTGCAATTCTGTATCAATTATTTCCTTATCACTTACCGGATTAATATCGCCTTCCTCACGAAGGATATTTTCATCTTCAAAACATCTGATAACGTGAATAATCGCATCAACTTCTCTGATATTCCCTAAGAATTTATTTCCTAAACCCTCACCACGGCTCGCTCCTCTTACCAGTCCGGCAATATCCACGATTTCAATCTGGGTAGGTACTGTTTTGTTAGGTTTTACTAATTCGGCCAGTTTGTCTAACCTTTCGTCCGGTACATCAACCAGACCTACGTTAGGGTCAATGGTACAAAAACGATAGTTGCTTGCCTGAGCTTTAGCACTATTTGATACGGCATTAAAAAGCGTTGATTTTCCAACGTTGGGCAATCCTACTATTCCGGCTTGTAAAGGCATATGATTTGGTAATCTTTTGTCAAATTAAAATTTCCGCAAAATTACGCTAAAAGCAGGAGAAAGGCAAAAGTAAATGATAATGCTGTTGGTAATAAGCCTCAAATTTGTTCGTTTTATATACAGATTGTGACACAATACTACTATATGAAAAAAATATCCCTATTCGCTATTCTTGTTCTTATGGTGTTTCCTATTGATGTTCATTCACAAGCTTATAAATCCTTTAAAAACCGATACACTTTCGGCAAAAGTCTGGATTTTTTAGGGGTTGGTCCTTATGGAAGCGTCAATATAGAATGGATGGCATTAAAAAACCCTAAGAGTTTTATTAATATCCAGGCGGGAATAGGTGTTATTTCGATTCCAGGAAATATCTGGTCATCTCCTCAAGTTATTACGTATAATTACTGGCTCAATCAGCGAACCAATAACAGGCGAAAAGATTGTAATCCAGAAAGGAAAGACGCAAAGGCAGAATATTTTATTGAGCTTGGAATATGCAATTTAATAATAGCCGGAGACTTCGATACACATCAGATTGACTATCTCTTTCCAGTATCCGGCCTGAGAGTTCATTTTCCGCTGAGCCGCAAATCAGTAGTTTTCACTAAATTGAGATTTATACCTTATACTAAATATATTCGTCAGACAAAACTTGGCATAGCATTAGGAATAAGCCTATAATAGCAAAGCCTTTGAGAAGTTCTCAAAGGCTTAATGTCTTTTTAATCTCTTAACAAGCAACAATTATCAACCAATAAAGGGTTTACAGATTCCTGGTGCTTAGAGTACCTCACAGAATCAGCAGCAAAAATTGATAATTGAAATGTTGGTAAGCGTTACCCGGTAAGGATTACCGTAAGGATTACCCTACAGGGACTACTCCCATTTTAAATCGGAACTACCACCTGAGGCATAGTCATCGGTTTCTTCAGTCGGAACAGAAACCTGTTCACTTTGTTCGTTTTTGTACTGGTCAAAATCGAACTCAGGCATCAATTCAGTTTTGATGTGGCCGATTGTTTCCTGTAGAGCTTCAAGGAATTTATTGAAATCCTCTTTGTAAACAAACATCTTGCTCTTTTCGAAAACAAAACCTCCATCTTTCTGAAAACGACGGCTCTCGGTGATAGTAAGGTAGTAATCATTTGAACGGGTGCTTCTTACATCGAAAAAATAAGTACGCTTACCCGCTCTTACACGTTTAGAGTAAATTTTGTCTCTGTCTTCTCTTTCCACAATCCTTTTAAGTTTTAGAGGTTTAGAATGATTTTCAAATATAGGTTTTTATTACTTTATGTAAAATATTTTATTAGGAATTTCTAACAAAAATAATGTTATTTTCATTTCAAATGAGAAATTTCCAACATAAATATTTTAATTCCGTTTTTTACCAAAATTTTTGATTGTTTTTGCACTTGACGAAATTTTTGTATCTATGCAATTCGAAATCAAATTTTAACCTGGAATGACACTAAAAATTGTATCTTTTTTATGTTTATTCATTCTATTTAAACCTACCCCGGCATCTTGTCAATCGTCATTAATCGGAGTCGAACTGTTTGGAAAAGCATCTTATTACGAAAGCAAATTTTATGGTAGAAAAACAGCCAGTGGAGAGATTCTGAAGAAAAATGTGCTTACTTGTGCGCACCCGACTTTGCCTTTTGGTACAATGATTGAAGTAACTAACCTGGTAAACAATAATTGGTGTATTGTAAGGGTTAATGATAGGGGTCCGTTTTCAAAAGGCAGAATCCTTGATTTATCTCATGTGGCGGCAAAGCAGCTGAATATGTTTAAACATGGGGTGGTAAAAGTAAAAATGACGGTAGTAGGTGAAAATGACACGATTTATATTGAGCGGCCGGATTCAATGATAAAAAGTGCTTCTGACTTAATAGTAGATGAACCCGAAGAAGAAGTGGTAAATGTACCCTTAAAACCTAAGCCCAAAACCGTCAGAACGAAAGCTTCCAAGTCTTTAAAAAAGAAAAGAGCAAACCGACGAAATAAAAACACAACGACCACCAAGAGTAAGCCAAAGGCAAAAAAAGTGGTCAAATCAAAAAAACCAACAACCGCAAAAAAGACATAGGGGCCAATATATGCTGGATTTAGTAAAAATAAGGGAATACGGAAATATCGAATTTCTTGCCAAACAATTGGTTGAGGGTTTTATCACTGGGCTGCATAAATCTCCTTTTCATGGTTTTTCAGTTGAATTTGCAGAGCATCGCCTATATAATACAGGTGAAAGCACCCGTTATATCGACTGGAAAGTGTTTGCTAAAACTGACCGCCTGTATGTAAAGCGCTACGAGGAAGAAACCAACCTTCGTTGCCATCTCCTGATTGATACGTCATCATCGATGTATTATCCTGAAAAATCTAATGGCAAAATAACCTTTAGTATCATGGCGGCAGGTGCATTGGCTTATACCTTGCAGAAACAACGCGATGCCGTGAGCCTGACCACTTTCTCTGAGGGTATAGAGATACAGACCCCTATTAAATCAACGGCCTCGCATATACATAAGATATTCCTGGATTTAGAATCTCTTCTGCAAAAACCGAAACCTAATAAAAGGACTTCGGTAGTAGAAACATTACATGAAATTGCCGAGAAAATTCATAAGCGCTCCTTAGTGGTGATTTTCAGCGATATGTTTGAGGATATTAATAATACCGAACGGCTTTTTTCTGCCATGCAACACCTTCGTCATAATTTGCACGAAGTTTTGTTGTTTCATGTAACTGATAAAAACACAGAAGAGGAGTTTAATTTTGATGAACGCCCTTATGAATTTATTGATCTGGAAACCGGAGAAAAAGTAAAAGTGCAGCCATCACAGGTAAAAACGCATTACCAGGCGGCCATCAAAGAATTTTATCATGATTTAAGGTTAAAGTGCGGCCAATATAAAATTGACTTCGTAGAGGCAGATATTTCACAGGGCTTTGACCAGATTCTTTCGGCTTTTTTAGTAAAAAGAGGCAAAATGAAGTAATTTCAATACTATAGGATTTTGCCACAATTGCATTGCCACAATGTACACAAGGAGTCACAATGTTGCACAACTTAATAAAGTTCTTTTCTAAAAATTGTATTATAGAAAGTGGAATAATATCTACATCTTTACTATCCATACCATAAACTTTTAATACAATGAATACAGGCAGACGTTTCTTTTTAGGTACTTCTGTGGCAGGTTTTGCGTATCTGCTTTACAGTCGCTTATTTGGAGGAGAGCCTGTTAAATCTTCGTTAAGTATTACTCAATTAACAGATACCTCTGTTCCTCCTGCACCAAAAGAAATTATTCAGAACGGAACCTTCACAGATTTTGAGACAAACCAGTTGCCTTCTTTAGTAAGTGGAGTAAATGATATTCCGACCAAAAACACTTTGGGCTTTGAGGTGTTTCCCGATATAAACGGTAGACCCACACAAAAATTCAACAGTCGATTCTTATGGGGAAATGGTGTGGAGTTCATGAATCATAGCGGTGACACCCCTCCTATTGCCTTGTCGAAAGGCGTAGCCACAGGTTTTGATAACTGTTTTTTGAATACTGCGAAAGGTGTACCCGGTGAACATAGATATAAATGGACACTTTTTAACGATTTCATGTTCTGGCAGAAAAGCCATGCTGAATTAGAAAAACAAGGAGCCGAAAACTATGTAGCCATGCAGTATCAGTCATTAGATGCCACCGGTAAACGTGTTCCTTTTGCTTATACCATGCTTGACATTGAAGCCGGAGTAACGGATTTTTCGAAGATTAGTTCTTTTCTGAAAGGCTATTATACTGCTGCAAAAAAGGACAATCCTAAGCACGTAGTGATTTTGTACAGTTATGCGCCAAACAAGGGCTTTACTTATTGGCAAAGCGGCTACTACTATGATGGCGATAACGTACCATTAGATGAAAAATTCTTTCCGTTCAGCAAGCATTCCTACAACGAAAATAAGGCAAAGGTCAGTAGCGGAATAATTAATAATTATTTCCGTGGGAAAGACCTGATGTATAATATACTGGTGAGTTATCCTAAAGTTAATCTGCCCATTACAACGCCTATGTACCGGAAAGATGCAAACGGGCGCTTTCTGCTTGATAAGAGTGGGAATCGGGTGTTGAGAGATGATACTTTTCAGGAAAACCAGAGAGGAGAACTCATCAATTTTTCAGCAGCAG
>CALRLS020000297.1:0-6847 GCA_943368815.1 Cyanobium sp. NIES-981 | reverse complement strand
TGAAGGCAGGGGCTTCGTTATTCAGCCATATATTAACTGGCAGATTACGCCCATTCCAAAACTTACCGCTAATATAGGTCTGCATTATCTGAATTACACTGTCAGCAAAGCACAATCTGTAGAGCCTCGGGTCTCATTAGGTTATCAGCTTACACAGAACCAGTCTATCAGTTTTGCTTATGGTTTGCATAGTCAGTTACAACTACCACAGGTATATTTTGCTTATAGCACATTATTACAAAAAACACCAAACGTATTGCTGGACTTCACAAAGGCGCACCATTATGTATTAAGCCATCAATATTATTTCAATCGTGGCTCGTATCTGAAAACAGAATTGTACTACCAGAAAATATTTAATGTGCCTGTAACTACATTATCATCTAATTCAACCCAAAGACCTGACCTGAGTTTTTCAACATTGAATCTTGTAGAAGACTTTATTGATCAACCGCTGCAAAATAATGGCACGGGTCAGAATTACGGTATAGAAATCACCTATCAGCAATACCTCACAAACGGTTTTTATACTTTAATAAACGGCACTTATTATAATTCAACCTACGTTGGTGGTGATGGTATAAAAAGAAACACCCGTTATAACGGTAAACACATCTTTAACCTGACAGCCGGAAAAGAATGGGAATATAGCAAGAACCGTATGATTGGAACGAGCATAAGACTTATCTGGCTGGGTGGTTTCTATGAGACACCTATCGATGAAAAAGCCTCGCAGCTGGCAGGTATGGCAGTTTATAAGATCACAGAGGCATTCACTGTTAAGCAAGCTGATTATTTCAGACCTGATTTTCGTATTTATCTGAAAAAATCAAAACAAAGATATTCACGCACCTTGGCACTGGATATACAAAATGTTGCGGGCTATAAGAATACAGCTTATAGCTATTATGATGTTTTACAGAAAAAAATCGTTAAACAATATCAGTTAGGCTTAATACCGATTTTAAGCTATCGGTGGGAATTCTGATAAACAAAACGCATGAAAAATCCATTTCTACACTTCATATTCTTGTTCTTGCCTCTATTGAGTTTTGCTCAGGAAAGTGGCAGCATTCGTTGCGCAGAAGCCAAACAAAATGCAATTAGCAGAAATGCCCGCTATGCACGAATAGCGTATCCGGGCGATGATAAAATAGATATAGGATATTATAAACTGAATCTGGATATATCTCATGCACAAAAATACCTGAAAGGAGAAGCGACCATTAGTTTTAAAGCAAAAACCACTATATCCAGCTGCTTTTTAGATTTGAGGAACAGTCTCAGAGTGGATTCTATTAAGCTTGGAACAAAGAAATTGATATTTGCACAGGAAACAGCCAAAGTTAATATTACGCTGGATAAATCATATATTGAAAATCAGGTAATCACCCTTACTGTCCATTATCAGGGTAGCCCTGTAGCTTCTGCATTCGGTAGTTTTAGTTTTAGCTCACATGGTACATCACCAATAGTCTGGACACTCAGTGAACCTTATGGAGCACCTGACTGGTTTCCATGCAAAGATACCCCTGCTGATAAGGCAGATTCTTCAGATGTATGGGTGACTATGCCCAAAGAATTTGTTTCTGTATCAAATGGTGTTCTAAGTAAGACTTTAGATAATAGCAATGGCACGCGCACCTACCAATGGAAAAACCGCTATCCGATTGCGCACTATCTTATCTCAATCGCTAGCACGAATTATGTAGAATATAAAAATTACTTTAAATATTCAGCTACCGATTCAATGGTAGTGACACATTACATTTATCCTGAGAAATTTAACGAAAATGTAAAGGCGCAATTAGACCAGACACCCTTTATGCTTAAACTTTTCTCTGAGAAATTCGGCTTATATCCATTTATCAAAGAAAAATACGGGCACGCACAATGTGGATTCGGGGGTGGAATGGAACATCAGACCTGCAGTTCAATGGGTAATTTTGAAGCGAGTTTAGTTGCACATGAACTGGCTCATCAATGGTTTGGCGATAAAATTACCTGCAAAAGCTGGGAACATATCTGGCTCAATGAAGGATTTGCAACTTTCAGCGAAGCTGTTTATGCTGAAGCGCTTGGAGGGAAACCTGCTTATAAGACTGCAATTAATAATGAGATGGTTTTTGCTAAAAAAGCCACAGGCACTCTTTATGTAGAGAATATTACAAATGAGAACAATATCTTTAATTCTAACAGGGTTTATTCAAAAGGCGCAGTGGTATTACACATGCTACGCGGGATTATCGGAGATGAGATGTTCTTTAAAACGCTTCAGAATTATCTGGTTTCTCCAGTGGCCTATAATTCTGCTACAACCGAAGATTTTCAGAAAGTAGCAGAACAAACAACTGGCTTAAATTTAGCTTATTTCTTTAAGGAATGGGTATATGGCGAAAACTATCCGAAATATAGTTTTGGGTGGACAAGCGCTAAAAAAGCCGATGGTTCCTCAACTGTAAATGTAAAAGTTACTCAAACAAAGAATACGAATCCGGAATATTTCGCAATGCCTGTTGATATTAAAATCATTAGTTCACAGGGTGAATCTGTAACTACTGTTTTTATAGACAAAGCCAGTCAGGACATTGAAATCCCTAACATTAAAGGTGATATAAGTCAGCTCATTTTTGATCCTGAGAATAAGATTCTGAAAGATGCCAATGAAGCGAAAATTACCCCAACAGGCAAAGAACCTGTTAGTGAATTGATTGAATGGCATATATCACCCAACCCAACTACCAGCGAAGCTCTGGTTAACTTTGCTTTGAAACAAAATACCAGTATTCAGATTGCCGTATACGATGTATTGGGAAGAAAAATAAAAGAATTGCCGGAAGAAAAACTAAGCGCTGATAGCTATATCAGAAGTATAAAATTGAATGATTTATCTGCAGGTAATTATATTGTGAGAATCGGCTTTGGCAATTATTCCCAGGCTAAAGTTTTAGTAGTGAGGTAGAATCTACCTCACTAAAAATCTCCATAGTTTACTTGTAAACATGGTAAACCTAAATCCAGACGCCATAAATCAACTACCTGATCCCGGTCATCCAGCACGAATTTTATGTAATACTTATCCTTCACATGATCTTCATATAGTTCTTTTTTGATAACTGAATCCTTTCGTGAATCGCCTGTAGCTCTCATATATAAGGCGTCATAATTAATACCATTATATTCCAACCAATTGATAGTCTGTTTTCTGGCTTTTTCCTCTCTTCCCGACATAAAAATCACTTTTGTTCCCAACTGATGATAAGTCTGAACAATTTCTACCACAGGCTTATTCAACAAATCAGTTTCACAGCGTTCGGCATCGTATGGGCTTCTGGCATGCAAAATAGCTAAGGTGCCATCTAAATCGCATAAAATAGCAGTTGGCAAACGCTCATCCTGTATCTGATAATGCGGTCCTCTTTCGTCTTTCAATACATGTTGTCTATACATTTTCATAATCACTTCCTTTCCTACTTTTTTCTCTCTTAATGCATCTCTTGCCAATGACTCTTCCAATGATGTCGTCATTTCTTTGATTTCAATCCTGACCTCTTGACCAGTATCTTTTCTATACTTTTCGACTACCTGAGTAATACGTTCTATCGGTCTATCAGATAAATTGGTATCATCAATCACTACGTGGTGTCCTGATTTCAGGGCCTCCACCAACATTATGTCACGTACTTTTTCTACAAATTTCTCATTATGACTTGTATGATGAGAGTTATCAAGCATGGCACGGAGCTCGTCTTTATTCAATCGTTTCCACATCCCTCTTTTTTTATCTAATAAATCTCTGGCAAAAGTAGATTTCCCGCTGGCAGGCAATCCACGTAATATTAATACTGTTTTCATACTCTTTTTTCTATTTCCAGATTGCTTTAAACTGGCTGTAGTAGTCTATCAATTTCTATTATCATTTTATCCATTCTTTCTTCCCAGTTTCCATTAATACATATGTATTTTATTTGACGTTTATCTAATTCCCCTTTAAAAACCTGATACATTTCTGCGCGTCTTTGACCTAAATCGCGCAATGGATCATAAACCCAATCAACATCAATATCAAGCAAAAAGTACATATCGTATCTGACCTCTTGCTCTAACATGCCTAATATTTCAGGCACAAAGCCTAAGTAGTGTCGGGCATAGATTTGTGTAGTAATCAAATCAGTATCGCAAAACAAAAGTTTGTTGGCGAAAGCTGTTTTTTCTTTAACCAGTTCCGTTTGTCTTTTTCCGATTTTAGTAATAATTGCTTCGTCAATATCATTGGAAGTCAGAATCTCTCGTGCGGCTTCGGCTACAAAATTGGTTTCATAATGCATTGCCAGTTTCTGACTAAGAATCGTTTTAACGACACTTTCGGGGCCATAAAGACATACCTTTTTAATAAAGTAAGGCCGAACCACAGCTGGTATGTATTCCCAATAAGCAAATGGATTTTGCCTGATTCTGGCCGCCGAAACCGGAACCTTTTTACGCGGCTTATCAAATAGAATACAAGGCAAGCCTAAATGATATGACAAGGGCTCACCATAGTCTTCTGAACAGAAAAACCCTTCTACTCCAGGAAATTCTGTCCTTATAAATTCAGCCCAAAGCTTTGTGGCTTCAAATAGAGGCAAGTTTCCATCATCAAACTCATCAAGTTTTTCAACTACGGTAATATTGCTCTGCCCTTCAAAAATGCGCTGCAACCAACTGAATCGTAAAGTATGCCCGATTGGGTCATCATCCAAAAAACTCATTGAAACAATTAGGTGTTCGCATTGCGATTGTGCAAAAGCAATCAATGCGAGGTGACCTGCATGAACAGGCATAAATTTTCCGAATACCAGACCTTGTTTTAGTTTAGTCATAATTATATTATTCCTTTTCGTACTTCCAATAATAATTCATTAACAAAAGCCGCATCTACTTCTTTAGGCAGATTGCTTTTAGCAAAGAGTTCATTTAACTGTACAATTTCTTCTTCTGCAAGTTCCATAAATGCTGCAAGGTCTATTTCTCCCCGCCTGATTTTAAGCAAATCATCGGCATTTGGTCGCCTTACATTAATTGTTTTCTGCGTAGCTATTTCCATTGCCATGTCTAACAATCTTCGGCAATGCAAAAGATTCTTCCCGTCAATCTGTTGCTGATGATTAGCTATATCCACATAGCGTTGCACATTTCTGTTCTTCAACCATGTTTCATACGCTACATAATCCTTACAATGCGTTGAATACCCTTCCTGATTAAAACATAAAATACTTACAGGTTTCTCGCCTTTTGGTACCGAGCTCAATTTTACATCATTCCCTTTTTCCGAAACTATGCCTTTGTAATCCAATGCTTCGGCACTATCATAATATAAGGCATAGCAATTCTTAAAATGATTCAAAGCGACCAAACCACATTGGGCGGCCTGCCAATTATTTCGCTCCAGAAAATACAAGAGAGGCATTGTTTTACCTTCTTCGTATATATGACAAAAATCAAAAGGTGTTTTTCTTGTTACCTTGGCGTGTTCCCAGTTCATTTTCTTATCCAGCCCCTTTGCTTTACTAATTTGAGCAATGGCATAGCCACCAAAAGATTGCAGACATTTCTGCGTTAAAAACTTGTCTCTGTTCTGTATAATAATATTAAAAGCAGGGTGTTTTTCAACGATACACTCAGGTGGCATATATAATAATTCCAACATAGTCGGGTTGGCAGATTGAAGCAATTGCAAAAACCGACGTACTTCAAAATAGCATTCGTCTTTTGATACTTCAATCTGCTCTTTATAAGTAAAGCCTATCAGGTCTTCAATCGGTTGCGCATAAACTCCTTTATAATCAATATCCGAATTGACTGTGTTTGTACCATAGGCCTGGCTTCCTACAATTGCCTTTAATAAAATCTTCATGTTTCTGTGTATGTTGCGAATGGTTTTTCAAATTTGGGCCTGATTATTTTCCAGATAATCTGGTCATAAGGCTTCTCTTCCATCATTTTAAACAAGACAGCCGGATAGCTACAAGTTTGGTAATAAAGAGCCGCATCCTTTCGGCTTTCAAATACCTTATACTCACTTTTAGCTATTGCTTCAATCGACCCGAAATGAGCAAGCATTTGTTTCTCAGTCAATTTCACCCAATCATAAAATTCATCTGGTACTCTGTCTAAAATATCCATCAAATCCAGTCCATCTTTCAGTTGCTCCCAGATATTGATATTCGATACACGTGTAATAATCTGGTGAACCCTTTGATACTCCTCAAATTTAACTTTAAGCCTCAATCCTCCGGCAAACTTTATCACATACCCTTCTCTATTATTTTCCTCCAGTTTCTTTAGCTCATATAAGTCATTAATACCGTTATACAATTTAACCACTTCAAAGCCTATTTGCTCCAATGGGCATTCTGTTCCGGTCTTTGTATCAATTATAGCTAGTAAAACCAAGGCTCTTTTATCTCCATAATTAACTACTATCCTGTTTTCAGGATATATAATTTCAAACAGATAGGTTTTGGTTTTATCCAATTGAGGAATTGAAGCAGCATATTTTGTATGCAACATATCAGTAGCCACTTTGGCCTGATTGCTGTTAAAAGAACCTCTGGTGGCAATATATGGAATTTTCTCAATCCAATATAATATTCCTAAAGAACCATCCATTTTTTCATAGACCTCAAAAGATTCCTGCGGAATTAACTGATTTTCTATTTCTCCCCAATTAAAAAACTTTCTGAATGGACGAGCCAGAATTTCATTGTTTGCAGTCATGATTAGACCACGACACGCCAAAGTCCATTCATTCCAGATCCTATCATATTGCGCCTTTGCCGTATAATTATAAATGTATAAATCTGCA
>CALRLS020000296.1:0-6878 GCA_943368815.1 Cyanobium sp. NIES-981 | reverse complement strand
AACCCTTTAAAAAGGGAAAACTTGGCTATGGAATCAAGTTGTCGGATGTAAAATCGGATAACACCTTCGATTTCTTCAATATGCTGAACGATGTTGAGGTGCGCGACATTGACAAAAGTAATAATTTTGTGTATACTGAGCGGGTATACGCTGCTTATGCCAATTATAACGTATCATTAAATAAAAAATGGGATTTACAATTAGGATTGAGAGCCGAGCGTACGCACTCATTAGGTAAACTGACGAGTTTTAAACAGAATAATCTGGATGAAGTAGATACTACTTATATCAATCTTTTTCCGAGTGGGGCTATTTCTTATAAAGTATCAGAGCACCATAGCCTGAACCTGAATTATAGCCGCCGTATTAACCGACCAAGCTATCAGAATCTGAATCCGTTTGAATACAGAATTGATGAACTGGTATATTCTAAGGGGAATCCTTTCTTACGCCCTGAATATGCCAATAATTTCAAGTTGACACACGTATATAAAGGTAAACTGACGACTTCGATAGGTTATTGGCGTACCAGATTCCCGGTTGTGGGCTTAAGGTTCCTTTATGATGAAAGCCGCACTTACTTTATTGCACAGAACCTGGATCATACGCAGGGATTCAGCCTTGATATGAGTTTATCGACCGATATTACCAAATGGTGGAATATCTATGTCAATGTGAGCGGATATACCAATGTATGGAGAGGAAATCTGGAAAATGGACTTGTAGTCAATAACAAAACATTGGCAGCCAACGCCAATGCCCAAAGTACATTTAAACTTAAGAATAACTGGACAATAGAACTATCAGGCTGGTATAATTCACCGTATCGCCGTATAGACTATAACAGAGCCATGGGTACAATGGATGCAGGTGTGCAAAAGAAATTCTGGAAAGACAATGCTACTTTGAAAGTGAGCTTCACCGACGTATTACACACAGGTAGGGGAGGGTATCATTCTGAATATGCGGGTATCGCTACTAACCTGCGTTTCAAATGGGAGTCACAACAGTTGAGAGTCAACTTTACCTATCGTTTCGGGAGCAACGAAATCAAAGCTGCCCGTAATCGCCGTGGTGGCTCAGAAGATGAATTGAACAGGATTAAGGGAGGGTGATAAAGAATTGAACCAAAGAAAATTAAAAGGCCGGAAACGATAAATTTTGTTTCCGGCTTTTGTTTATGACCAGGTTAAACAACTGAGAAGCATTGAGTTATCATTGAGTATTTTTTTTATATATTTGTTAAGGATAGAGTTTATGCGAATGTAAATATTGAAAAGATGAAAGATACACCTGATTTCATAGCGCAAAAGCAATTCGAAATTATCAAGGCTAAGAGTGTACGTGAAAGATTCGAAATTTTTGACGGAATGATGTCGTTTGTCCGTCAAATGGCTATCAAACGAATTAAAAGGCGCCTGGGAAATGATGTATCTGATGCAATTTTAAAATATGAACTGATTAAAGAGTATTATGGCGATGAATTAAGCGAAGCTCAAATGCAGGAAATCAGAGAAGGAATATTGAAGTTTGAAAATGAAAGAGGAGTAAATTTATAGTTTCGAAATGAAATTATGACTTACGGGGATAGAGTAAACTAAGTGTTGCACGATTTGAAGAAATTAAACTGCTTGTGCGAGATAATCAGACATAGAGTATAATTTTTTAAGAAAAAATGCAAAGACCTTTTAACATGAAAGACCTTTTAACATGAAAGACCTTTGCATGTTTTTAATCCATTTGTTTTATCTATTTCTTACCATAAACAAATTTGTCCTTTACACTAATTACCTCAGCAATCTTGGTCATCACCAAGGTCGGGACTTCAATTTTGTGGTCTTTCAGGGCTATATCAAATTCTGAAACCAGCGTTATTTCATTGCCATTCACAATCAGTTTACCTTTCATAATCCGCTCTTTCTGTACCCCATGCATACTGAGTTGTCCTTTGGCCGAAATATCATAGGTGCCATTTTTTGAAATATCAATTGATTCCTGAATCTTGCCTAAAAAAGTACCTGTAGGATATTTCTCCGACTCCATATAGTTTTCATTAAAATGCTCTTCCATCAGGTGATTCTGAAACCTGAAATCGGTCATGGTCATTTTTACTGCTATCTCTCCTTTCGTAAAATCAATCAGAGAAACCACGTTTTTATTCATTGCCACAATGTTTTCGAGCGGTGTTTCAGAGAAAAAACTTGTTTCTCCTTTGCGGCAAATCCATTGGTTCTGAGCAAAACTGGTAATGGCTATAAAGTTGAGAACTATTATTAAAAATCCTTTTTTCATATTTTTCTTTTTTTGTCAAAACTGAATGTTCTTGAAATATTAAATCCGTAATGAATGTCTCCTTTAGCCCAATTGCCCTCGGTTTGTGTGATAAACTGTCGCTCTACCATGCCCAGAGAATTTGTAAAATGCAACTGGAACACATGCCCCCCTGTTTCTATATCAAAGCCTACCGAAAGAGAATTGTAATAGGGAGAATTCTGAATACTACCCGATTGGAAACTTAAGGGCAGGCGATAAAAATATTCAGCATTGAAAGAGGTACGTTTACAGATTTTTACTCTGCCCCCTATACCTATCGCTACTACATCATTAGGTACGCTGCTTGTTTCTACCCGGTTACTATGAAGATAAGTAGGGCTGAGCTGAAGAGACAGGCGGTCATTAAATTTACGGGCTATCAGCAGCTGCCCTACATAAGTAAACCTCTCCAGATTATTATAGAAAGTAAGCTGAGGGCTAGTACTCAATGAAATGGCATCGGCTGCTGCAAGAGCCGTTATACTTACAGGCATGCCTCCAGGTCCTGACGATTGTCTGAGTAATTTGTATTTGGCAAAGTAGTCGAACGTTTTCTGGCTTGTGCTGCGCCCGATACCAATCATCAGATTATCAGTCAGGCCATATTCCAGACCCAGGCGCATCGTAGCAACATCAAGTCCGAAAAAATTATAGGCACCCTCGTTCAACATACCAAAACGGTGCGAAATTCTTAAATCCAGATGGTTTCTTGCAATGGTTTCAACAGAATGCCCGTTAATAATCCGGGTTGATTTGAAGGTGGCCGTCGAATATACCTTTTTCGGCTTCACAGTTTTATCCAACTCGCTTAAGAGATCCTGACCAACAGCAGAGAACGACGTAATTAATAATAAAAAAGCACCGGTTATATTTTTCATAAATATTAAAGTATTAAGCTGTAATGGTTAGTGTATTGCCCGAAAGAGAAGTTTGATAGACAGTCAGGCCATTTCTACCTTCACTGTTAAGTCCTTTTCCACTTGTATCATATTTTGCTCCATGCGCAGTGCAATACCACTGGCCATTCTGAAAAATGATGTCCTTTCGGCCTTCATGGCTGCATGTCAGCGTAGCAGCTATATAATTGCCATTATACCGGGCTATTACAATACCACTTTTTATAATATAGCCCCCGTCTTTTTTCAGATTGGCATTCGCCGAATCAGTGAGGTCGAGAGTCAGCCCGGTGGATGGTATAGGCGTAACACCTGATTCGTTCTTGCAACTTTCGGTGGTGTAAATGGCAAAGAGTGCAGCACCTGTAAAACCCAATTGTTTCAGGAAGTCATTACGATTGATTTTTTCTTGCAGTTTCATTAGAATAATGTTTAGTTATTTACTTTACTTACGCACTAATTTTTGATTTGCTTCCTGTAGGAGATTAAATTTTTTTAATCTCCGCGCATTATCGCAGGAAGCATTTTAAACATTACATTCGTATGTATATATAAACATCTTGTGTACTTAACCTATTAGGAGTGTTTTTTAAAAGAAGAAATAAGCATTTTGATTTACCCGAGACCATTAAAGGGTGCGTATCACGAAAGCCAATGGCACAAAAAGAGCTATTTGAACACTATGCTAATTTTGCCAAAAATATTTGTCTGAGATACGCTTCCAACGACGAAGAAGCCGAAGAAATGGTCAGTGACGGGTTTATTAAGGTATTTAAAAATATTGACAGATATGATACAAAGCAGGCATTTGATGCCTGGTTCAGGACTCTTATGGTCAATGCCGCCATTGATTATTTCAGAAAGCATCATAATCGCATAGAATTTACAGATTTAAGTGATGCCCATGAGATAGAAAATGACGAGAAGCATCTGGATTTGCTGACAGTAGACGAAATCATGGAGTTTGTACAGAAACTTAGCCCGGTGTATCGCACGGTTTTTTCACTTTCGGTCATTGACGGTTATTCTCATACTGAAATAGCCGATTTACTTGGAGTAACTGAAAGTGCCGTCAGGGCTAATCTGGTAAAAGCCCGCGGAAAATTGCAGGAATGGATTAATGCGTATTTGTCGAGACAATCAAAAAAATAAAGATTTATGGCAAACGAGCTATTTGATAAAAAAATTAAAGAAAAACTGGAATCGGTTAACAGGTCTGTTAGCCCTGATGTATGGGAAAACGTCCAAAAAAAAATGTATATGCCCTGGTATTTTGATTTCTGGCGAAAGTTCGGGCTGCCCTTGTATTCAACCATTGCAACGGTATTATTACTGGTTAATCTGAAAGATAAATTTAATTACGAAAAACAATTCCGGTTATTGAATGAGAAGATTTCTACGATTCAGCAAGTGAAATCACAAGCACAGATACAAACCATTGTACATACAGACACCGTCTATATTAATAAGACCGTATACGTAGTACAACGGTCAGAAGAGAAACCCACGATGGCTTCAGGGATAACAAAGCAAAACCCGCCGATAGTTTTGAACACTACTGAAAAACCAGTAGAATCAGAGGTAAAATCTGTTGAAACAAAACCAGAAGGAAAAAGCATCATCAATGAGGAAGAGGCAGTAAAAGCAGAAACAAAAGAAGATAGAACCGAAAACGCATCTGGCAAAGACAGTGTGAGTCAAGTAAAAGACCTCAAAATCCCTGAAAAGACATCGCCGACAGCGCCAGCAAAAAAGGCATTCAAATGGCCAGAAATTGACACAAGACTAGGGCTAAATGCAGGCCTTGGTTTTAATAATACCATAGATATAGGGCCAACTTTTGAGGTTTTTCTGGGCAAAAGCCTGAGCTTTTCTACCGGAGTTTCTATTTTCAGCCGTCCTGAATCGGAGTATTATGGTCCAAAAGAGTTTAATCTGAAGACCAGTCAGGATTTCACAGACCTTTACCGGCCTCATCTGCCTCCTAAATATGACCGCATAGAAGACATTCATATCAAGGCATCCTTGATTACCATACCCCTGAATGTGAACTATTACTTGCCGTTAAGTAAGCGACTCGATGTGAAGTTTTTATTAGGTACAAATATTGATTTGAGATTATACCAGAATGTGAAATTTGAAAGCCATATTGATGGGGACGAGTATTATTCGACCTTTGATACCGAACAGAAGCGAAGCCTCTGGCATAATATGTCGATGGGTGCCGGGCTTCAATACCATTATAAAAGATATGCTTTTCAGCTAGTGCCTATGCATATCTACCATTATAGAGAAACAGATTTCCTGAGTCCAAAAAGTAATTTCCGACTAAACGGGTCGGTATTGATTGATTTAAAAAGGCGGTGAGGTTTTATTATTGATTAGTAGGTCTTTTGATGAGTGTCTGAAAATTCCATTACTGTTACATATTCAACCGAAGAGTGTGAGTTACTTTTATTCGGAAAAGAGTGGTAATTTATATGTCAATGCCGTTCAGAGAACGGCGAAACTGTGGCTGATAGATTCACTACGGATAAATATTCAGCCGAAAAGAGCTTCCGCATATAACATTGCTTTATATAAACGGAAACCCCTGTCAGGATATTGAAAATATCAAAACCTATTTCAGGAAGGGCCGGATGGCGGTCCACCCGGACCAGGGCCCGGTTGTAAAAGCCAAAGGATTCTGGAAGCAATTTCCAGCTTTTCAAAGCCAGGGGTAGTCCATTCTTTTTTTAAGGGAGAATTTCCCTTTTCATTTTCGGAAACAGGTGGGTGGTGGTCAGCTTTCGGTAGCATTGTTAGCAGTTTAAATATATAAAAAATTTAATTAACTCAAAGTCCATTGAAGCCGGATACTAAAAGGTTTGCATGAGACTGCTTAAAAAAATACATAGAAATGCCATCTGTATTTTTTATTTACAGTCTGAATGTTCACTGAAAATTTTTGTATTCTTCTTTTTATGTTATGCGCCGAGGCAGCAATTAAAGGAGTAACTTCTTGTTTTTAGTATTTGAAGTACAGATTCTAGCCACCAGCAAACTATATGTCTGATTGTGTAAGCGTATGAGATTACTTCAACAACCTTGCAGACATTAATTTTATATAAATTAATGAGTAAAAAGCTTAATCTGCAAGTTTTTCCAATGTTAAATTTTCATAACGTTGGGGGTTATACGGAATAAATGCTCTTGTATTTAATTATCGCAATTGGAATAGGGCTTGTTAAATGCAAAAATGATAATCGGGAGTGTTTATTTAAACGATGTAAGACGCGACTGCTTTGCTATTATGGATGAAGTTCAGCCGAATTAGCAATTGTTATACTAAAGCGTTTTTTTTAATCCCCAGTAGTAAAATTATTTTTTTTGCAATAGATTTGGACTATTAATTGAGCCAGGAGGAAGGTTCAAAATTCCCGTCTTTATTATCGTTCGTATTAGCTGATTTTATAAAACACATGATATAATATGCTCCGTACTATTCTTAGCTTTTTTTTCTTTACGTTGTCAGTCCCCGTTCGGCTGAATCCAGGTACCATAAAAAACGGTTGTGTATTTGAGCTAACGGTTTTACGCTTTAAAGCTTTTGTTAGCCATAATTTTAGTTCCTAAATGTGTGTATTTGCGCATATCACTACATTAAAAATTCCATTTTCGTAGAGACGA
>CALRLS020000295.1:0-6902 GCA_943368815.1 Cyanobium sp. NIES-981 | reverse complement strand
TATGGGTAAGAAATTTTGTACAAAATTCCCAAAAAGCCATATACCATGATGTACTTTCTCCCTCTCTTCCTGCCGGATCTGAGGGTATATACCAGCCTTTGGTTACTTCTTTCAGAAAACCGTTTTTGATGAGAATTTCCCTATATGTCCTGCTGGGAATCTCATCCGAATAAATACCTGCGATACCTTTGTCCTGTAAGTTTTTCAGGAATTTCAGGGCTTCAATGAATTTTTCTTGTGGTGTTGCCATAATCAATTATTTTTGACTCGTCTTTCCCATTTAACTGCCTATATACTTCAATTTTCCGGGGAGGACTTGTCAAACACCTACGTGCTTATCTTACTTAAACGACGACGTGACAAAGTTATTAAATATTGTCGTGACAATCTTATTATATCTTGCAAAAAAACCAAAAAACCCAAAGGATACAATTAAACTGAATTAGGCAGCTCTCTAGCTTAGCACAACTATTGGTTTCTTGTCCTCTCCAGTCGCTACAAAAGTGAATATCCCTTTAATGGCTTGTTCTCTTTTCTCCTCATACATTTCTTCTTTCTAGATTTCTACATCTAAACTTGTATAACCCACTCTGATAATCCTGCCAACTATCTCAATAATAGTATCTGCCGGAATAGACTTGGTAAAATCTATTTTACTGGATGATACTGTAACCACTCTTTTACGACTAAAACGGGTAGCCGTAATAAAAGCCACTTCATCCATTAAGTGCATTGCTGTACCGCCAAATAAGGTATCGTTATGATTGGTTGTATTGGGAAATACTACCTTGAATATCCTTGTTTCTGACAATTTCATTTTTCTTCTATGCTCATTGTCCTATCTGTAAAAGTTTTTTGATTCTTCCTCGTCAGGACTACGTTGCGGGGATTCACTTTCCAGTTTTCCACAGCAATTTCCATTAACCATTCTTCAGGAATCAATCCATCAAAAAAAGGAAACAATACCCGTTCATGAAATGTTTTTTCCTGTAAAGGTAAGGTCAGACTGATGGCCTGTACATTTTCCTTTTTCAGATAATCTCTATCATATTGAAAATGATAACCCTGTTCATCTTCAAAAATGACCCGAAGCCGAACTAATGTCGAACCATTTCCTTGAAGATTTGGAACAGTTGGTAAATCTATTTTAATAATTAATATAGTCATCTGCTTCTAATACTTTTAGCGAATTTAAATAAATAAATAAATGGATTGATATACTTTCTTAAAAGTTATTTATTGAACAAATTCTAATCTTAACATTTCTGCTAACTTAAATGATTCTTCTTCTATCCACATTTCGTTTTGGATTAGATCGTTGATAAGAATTAGTTCTTTCTTTGAAAAAATATCTATGGGCAATCCTGATAATGTTTTTGAAGAATCCCAATGACTATAATGATAATCTATGTATGTACTTATTTTTTTATGCGGTTCATTGGGATACAGAAGGTAAATGTCTTTATTTCTGTTTTTTAGTTTTGCTTTTATTCTTGAATAAATTTGTAATCCTGCCAAATCCCAATCGCAAGAATAATAAATTGACTTAGAAAGTTCTATTTCATCAATTTCATCAATTATTTTGATATTGTTCCCTCCAACATGCCACAACTTAACTTCAGCATTTTTAGCTATCCAGGGTTGTTTTAAGAAGGATCTGTTTTCGCATAATACAATTGCTTTAGGTTTAGGATAGTCAACAACTATTCTCCATTGATTTTCTTTTTTATCTAAAGGAAATTCTGTTATATCTAAAATTTTGAATACAGCATTTCTCAAACTTGTCTTGTTCTTCAAGTATTTTGAAGTATCAAAGAATTCATTGGAAAAATCTTCAATATTTGTTGGATTGTTTTTTAACTCTATTTTATTCTCGGCTATGAGCATTAAGGTTTTAACATCTTCAAGTGTAAAACTCTTTTTGGCACTAGGTTCAATTCCGTTTTCAATTAGAAAGTTCTTAGCCTCATTATATGGCATTTTAAACGTCTCTTCATAGAATTTCTCAAAGCTCTCTGTAGAAATTACAACTTTTGCATTCCCGACTTTTCTATCTAGAATACACTTATCTTCCAATAAATAATTGATATAAGGATGCTCTTGAATGTTTGCTTTTGTTTTTTTTAAATGAAACAAATCATCAAGTGCCTTCAACTCTTTCCATGTGATATTTTTATTCATTGTCAGGCATTGTGTTTATATAATCGGCTATATCTTCCACAATAATATCTGAAAAAATCCCTAATGGCGGAACATACGTATCCATATCAGCTAAGTTATTTTCATGCATAATGTAGATGTATTGTCCCTCATTCGTAATTTCTCCTGCCGTTTCTATAGCCATTGTAATGATTTGATACTTTTCCGTTTTTGCTAATTCGTGCAACATATCATAATTACTACCTAAACCTTCAGCTTCATCTATAGGCATTATTTTTAGACCATCTTTTCCTTCTTCCTCAATCAAAGACAATCTTGCTAAACATAATAAAGCATTAGCAGTATATGTTTGACCATTACTTCCAGAATTGCTTTCGTTGTTGTCAAGTTTTAAATCAAACTCTAAATCGAAATAAGATTTGGGATTCATTAAATCTTCTGGCTCAACTTTAGCACTGCCTCCAAATTGTTGAAAAGCCTTTATCATCATTACATCAATGTCTATTTCTTCTCGAAGATGATTAAATAACCCTACATAATTCATTTGATTATTTAATTGTTTTCTAAAATTAAAAAGCCAACTTGCAGGGAAATGAATTGACGGTTTAGATAATAAAGAGGCTCGATTACCTCCAGTAATAACTTTGTTTTTCTTTTTGAGATAGGAATCTATTTCACTAATTTTAGTAAGGTAATTATTATAAACTTTATAGACCTCATTGAAAATACTACCTAATATCTCCACTTTTCTTGAACCAATTTCCTGAATGTCCTGCATGAGTTTATTCAGCCTTTCTACGATATTATTAGTAATTAAATCTTCATCTATTGTAGAGGTAGGAAAAACTGTTGGCAGTAAATAATGAGCAAATTTACCAACAGAAATTGATTCATCATAAGGCGTATTTTCGGTAACGATTTTTAAATATTCATCGTAAGCAATTTTTGACTGTTCCGCTTTAGATTTCAGAGAATTTAAACCGCCGTTTTCAGGATTGGTTAATTCTTCTGTATCTTCAGAAAACTTAATTTCTGATTTAAATAAATCTTCATTCAGCCTGATTGTTTCATCTATTTCTTGGTTTGCTTTAGTATGGTTATCTTCTTTTTCTTTTTTATTCTTTTCAAGATTGTCTATTGTTTGTTTAAGTTCAAATTTTGTGCTTAATAATTTTGATTCATTATTAATCTCTTTAGCATATTTTTCCTGTAATAATTCTTCGTCTTTTAATTCAGATAAACTACTTTTAAACTGCTCAATTTCGTTTTCAATAAGTCCAATCTCAATTACTGAATCCTCTTTAAAAAATTTAGTTTCTAACTCCTTGATTCTTGTGTTGTGTCCATCAATTATACCTTTTTGATTTATAAAATCTTCATATTCTTTCTGAATTGAAGTAAATTCTGCATTTATGTTTTCTCTGTTATTGTACAATTCAATGCTTTGGGCAAAAGTTTCTTCGGAAAACCCTATCAAACTTTCTTCAATATTGAAATTAACAAGCTCATCCTTTCGTTTGTATAAATCAATATGTTCTTTTAAGTTACTATATGTAAATAGAACCTCTTTTAATTTTTGTTCTTTTTGTTTTTTTCCATTAAGAATTGACAAACGATTTGCAACACCTTCTTTTAATTGTTGAATAGGCTCAATGAGTAGCTTTGGATCGCTAACATTCAAAACTTGGTCGAGGGAATATTCAATATATTCATAAACACCATCAAGATTTAACCAAAAGCCACCATCTGTCTCTTCTTTAATTTTAAAATCTATTTTTTTAAATAAATCCTCAGGAATAGGCACATATCTTTCCCCATTTTTTTCTGATGGCTTTACTTTTCCATATTTTTGGAAGTAAATTAACGTACTCTCAATATTGTGTGAGATTGGGAATTTTAAGTTTTCAATAGCCCAATTCAAAAGAGATTCTGGATTATTAAAATCCGAAAATTTGGACAATGACTGAAGCTCAGTTATATCTTTTTCAAGTTTCTCAATTCTCTTGGAAAATTCAACGTTTTCTTTCTCAAAATCAATTAGCCAATTGGATGTCTCAAAATCACTTAATGAATTATTTGTTCTAAGATGATTAGTGAAACTTTGTAAGGCTATTTTATTATCGTTTTCTTTTCTTTGAAAGAAAAACCAGTCTTTGACTTTTTCTAACTGATTGTCATTTAATTTCAACCAATTTTCAACCTTTTCTATGGAAGCTTTGGACTGACTTATCTTTAAAAAATTGTCTTCAATATCAGCTTTAGATTCTTTTTGGCTTTCAAGTTTAATCACTGCTTCTTTTAATCCTAAAAGTTCGTTTAACTCTTTAATTTGCAACGTGATTATTTGATTTTCGATGAACTTTAATTCGATACTCTGTTTATCTATTTCATTGGTAATCTCTTGTTGTTCTTCAAGGGATTTTTTCTTCAGTGTATTCCAGTAGTTGTATTGTCTAATCAGATATTCAGAATAAGTTGATTTATAAACCTTACTTTTTTCAAGTACATTTTTTAATAAAGTTTGTTTCTCGTTGATTAGTCTGATCTCATCTAAATATCTTTTATGTTCGTGAAAGTCATTCGTGATATTCTTTACCTCTTCATCATATTTTGCTTTAATAATATTTTTATCATCGTCCCCAAAGAGAAATTTTTTAAGATTTTCAGATTCTTTTTTAAAGCCTTTTCCCCTTGAGAATGACCTTAAAATACTTGCATAGGCTTTTAATGTTTCTTCTTTAGTTAAATCTAAAGAGAGTATTTCATTATCATAAAGGATTTGGTGATAGTTTTTTCTTCTGAATGACTTCACTCTTGCAAACTCAATTTTCTCACAAAGACTATTTAACGTCTCAAGTTTATCATTTATAATTAAATCTTTGGTAAAAATAGGACTATTGAGTGGGGTTAGTACTTCCCAAGCATATCCATTTTGGACAATGAACATCTCGGCCATATTGCTCGTGCTTTCAATGTAAGCACCTATTACAATATATTGTTTCGGCTTTACTTCGACGTTTAAAAAAATATAACCTCTGGAAGATGTTTTACCTTTGGTTCCCAAAAGCATTCCTTTGACATCTCTATCTTTATTACCATCTGTAGCAGATTGAAATTCGCTCGATCCAACTAAAATCAATTGAATCATATCTGCAATCATACTTTTCCCACTACCACTTTCACCGCTAAAATCTGTTCTGTAGGGATGAAATAAATAGTCTTCATTAAAGTGTTGTTTAATACCTATCGTAGATAAGCTATATATACGTGGGAAATTATTCTGCATTTTTCACATCTTTTATCAGATTGTCTATTGTTTCTATCTGTGGTTGATACGCTACTCTTAGCCTTTCAAAAGATGGTAAAATCTTGAATTTATTTTTCTCACTTTCATCATCCCACATTAACCACCCTAATTCCCCAAACTTAACAAAGGACTTTTTTACGATGTCTTCAAATCTTTGATCGGTGGTATCGGTTCCTTTATCTGAAGAGTTGTCATTTATTAACTTTCTCAAAGCGTTCTTCTCTTCTTCATACTCTTCATAAAGTAGGTTAATAAAGTCAGAAACACTATCCAATTCAATATTACCATCCAATTTATACATTTTTAGAAATAGCATTCCAATAATTACAAACTCACTTTTTAAATAATCTCTGTAGTCAGAAGATATACTACTTTTTCCGTCTTCATTCAGTTCCAGATGGTAATATTGATTAAATTCATTTCCTCCTTTTCTAAGGTTGAGATTGAAAAAGTCTTTATAATATTCTCTTAAGGATTCAAAATTCTCATTTTCATTCAAAAATCGAAATAAATTCACATCTATAGGGTATTCCCTTTGGATATGAATACCACTTCTAAGCGTATAGTCCAGCTTAGCAAAAACATTCCTTGATTTCTTTTCATATAGAAAACTATATTTTACTGTATTTTCTGAATAGTCATCTGCCATAATGAAATACTTTTAATCGCTGCGTGATTAACAGCATTTCGGTTAATATTAATTTTATATTTTTGCTTGAACTTGGTGCTTCTCCTTAAAATATTGTGTGCGGTTTTAACAGCTATAGATAATTTGTCTGTATCCATAATTTTAAAGAATAATGGAGTAAAAACCAATGTACCATTTTCGTCTAATTCCTTGAAGGCAATATTCGTCCAATACAATATTCTCTCTTTATCCTGCTTCCATTTATTTGTTTTGTCTAATAACTTTTTTCTTTTAGAGAAATCAATTTGTCTTTTGGAAACTTCCATAGGCAACTTATAGCTAATTTCTCTGATCGGAACAATATTAAATATCGGAAGGTGTTCTGTTAATTTTACTTTTAGACCTAAAAGATTATCGGGCAATTGAATTCTTTTTACACTTCCTTCTTTTTTTACAAAGGAATTTTCTAATAAATAATTGATGAATTTATTTGTTCTCCGATCAAAATCTTGTTTGTTGAAATCATAAATAAACTCTCGTATGCGTGGCTTTATCTTTTCAATTCTTTTGCTTACCTGTTCTAACTGACTTCTGGAATTATCGTGGAATTTTTGAACTTTTTGGATGTTTTCAATATAGTCATAGCTATCTGTTTTTTGGAGAATCCCTGTTAGCGCTTCGTCAATTTCATATGAAACTTGAAATGCATTTTTTAGCTCGGATGCTTGCTCTTTAATTACTTCTAAATGGATTTCTATTTCTTTCAAAACATTAATAATATCCTGATTTTCAGACTTAATGCAGATT
>CALRLS020000294.1:0-6914 GCA_943368815.1 Cyanobium sp. NIES-981 | reverse complement strand
TAATATTTCGAATGTGATTTTGGAAAATATTTAATATTTATCATACTTCATTTGATCTTCGGGAGTTTTTGAAAGCTGAATTTATTGCCGTAAAATTGTGTTATAAAATCCTAAGCGACATATTGCCTGGAACAGTTTTTGATGTTAATTGTTTATTAAAAAGAAGCATTTTTTTTAAGAATTTGATAACAGGAAAAGTAGCGAAAGTATTTTCTAAAATATGTAAGAAAATCTTTGTACTGGATGCATATTCTTATCAACTTTGTATAACACAATCTTCAATACTCCATAATGAGCGACGAAATAAAACACGAATGTGGCATTGCCCTTGTTCGTCTTCGTAAACCCCTCCAATATTATATTGATAAATACGGCACACCCCTATATGGAATCAAGCGGCTGTATGTTTTAATGGAAAAACAGTCGAATCGTGGTCAGGATGGAGCTGGTGTAGGGAATGTTAAACTTGAAGTACCACCGGGTAGCCGCTATATCAGCCGTTATCGCTCAGTAGAAAACCGCCCGATTACTGATATTTTCAATAAGATTAATGAAAAGTATCGCGAAGTACAAAGAAATAACCCTGAAAAGCTGAAGGATGCGAAATGGTTACAGGAAAACCTGGCGTATTCCGGTGAAGTATGGTTGGGGCATCTTCGGTATGGTACACATGGAAAAAATGAAATTGAAAACTGCCACCCGATGCTTCGCCAGAGTAACTGGCGCAGCAGAAATATGCTGATGGCAGGTAATTTTAATATGACCAATGCCGAAGAGCTTTTCAGGAAACTGGTAAAGCTTGGGCAGCATCCTAAAGATAAAGGGGACACAGTAACGGTAATGGAGAAAATTGGACATTTCCTGGATGAAGAAAACCAGAAAGTATTCGACCGTTTCAAGGGTATTTACGAGAATCCGGCGCTTTCTGATATTATAGAAGATAATATGGACCTGCCAAGAGTTTTATACCGTGCCTGCCGGGATTTTGACGGCGGCTATGCAATGGCAGGAATTACAGGTTTTGGTGCTTCGTTTGTGGTAAGAGACCCTGCGGGTATTCGTCCGGCTTATTATTGGGCCAATGACGAAGTAGTGGTTGTGGCATCTGAAAAACCGGCCATCAAAGCGGCTTTCAATGCCAATTATGAAGAAATAAAAGAGGTTCAACCGGGCCATGCCCTGATTATAGACAAGCATGGCGAGTATAATGAGTTTCAGATAATGAAACAATTAGAGAAACGTTCATGTAGTTTTGAGCGTATTTATTTCTCTCGTGGTTCAGACCCGGAAATTTATGAAGAGCGCAAGAAACTGGGACGTTTGCTGATTCCGCAGATATTAGAGAAAATAGATTATGATTTAGAGAATACGGTCTTCTCATATATTCCGAATACCGCCGAAATGGCCTTCTTTGGAATGGTTGAGGGCTTAGAGGAGTATCTGGCTGACTGGCGTTTGAAACGTATAACAGAGGAGAACCTGGCGCCGGATGAAATCAAGCGGGTGCTGTCGTTCCGGCCGAGAATTGAGAAACTGGTATCAAAAGATGTAAAACTACGTACTTTTATTACGAACGACGATGAGCGGGATGAGATGGTATCGCATGTATATGAAATGACCTACGAGGTAATCCGGAAAGGTATTGATACTGTGGTTATCATTGATGACTCGATTGTACGGGGTACTACTTTAGAGAAGAGTATCCTGAAAATGCTCGACCGACTGGGGCCAAAGAGAATCATCATTGTGTCGTCGGCACCACAGATTCGTTATCCTGATTGCTACGGAATTGATATGTCGAAAATGAAAGAGTTTGTGGCGTTCAGGGCAATGCTTGATTTATTGAAGAAAAACGGTATTGAATACATGAAGCAGGAGGTTTATGCACAAAGTGTAGGTGCCTTGCAGACCAATAATGCTTATGAGGAGAACTTCGTGAAGCAATTGTATGGTAAATTTACGAACGAGGAGATTTCAGACAAGATTGCTGAAATTGTAACACCGGAAGGTATGCAGGCAGAAGTAAGCATGGTATACCAAACGGTTGAAAATTTACACCTGGCTTGTGCCAACCATATAGGTGATTGGTATTTTACAGGTAACTACCCGACACGCGGTGGTAACCGGGTGGTAAATCAGGCCTTTGTGAATTTTATGGAAGGCAAATTGGTGAGAGCTTATTAAGAAATTAGCGAATTAGTGAATAATGAATTAGCGAATGATAAATCATAACTCCTGCGAGTTATGATTTATTTTTTGCAGGAAGGCTAAAGACATTGGTTGCTACTTCTTTCATACCAATAAGTTTTAGCGCAGTTCTGATACTTAATGCTGGTTCATTTGCCGAAGTGGAGGTGGTAGAACTAAGGTTTGATTTCATATTATTCTGCAGTTTTATAAATATGCTTAAAATACCGCAAAAAGACTGCCATTTGACCAATAAAAGGGGTTAATTTCCTAAAAATAAACAAAAAGGGCACAAATCAACTATTTTATTGATTTGTGCCCTTTTTTATATGTTTTAAAAACGGATTTTTGTGTGCCGCAAGAATCATGCTGAAATCTCGCTCAATCCTTCTTTTTGCTTGGTATACTGAAAACGTTGTTTGTTAGTTCTTTCATGCCAATCAAGCGTAACACATCTCTTAAATTAACTGCCTCCTGAATAGGTATAATCCCTTTTGATTGTATAGTTGTGGTTTTCATTATATTATTTTATAGTTTGATGTTGATAAAATTTCGGTTAACAAAGTTAAGTTACAAAGCGAATATTCGCTAAATTTTTAGTCCATAATTTTCAGTTTTTTTATCTAGTGGTGATGTGTCAAATGCACACTTTATATGAAATATGAAAATACTATGCCAACTGAGTAGGGATAATTGATAGGTAAGTTGTAGTATAATATTGGATAATTCAGAGCTAAAAATGTGGAAGTTTTTCCCTGTGCTGTTTCACATGCAAAGGCGTTGGTGGAACATGATTTAAGAACTAAACAAGCCTGTAAAAATAAAAAGCAACCACTCAAAGAGTAGTTGCTTTATTCATCACCTAACCACTAAAAAGTATTATGATTTATAATACCGTTAGTTTTTTTCCTTAGCTTCTATTTAGACGTATGTCTGATAGAAAAGTCTCTTACGAGCTATGAAAAAAAACTAATTTATTTATTACATTTTTTAATCGTCTTCTTGAAACCTCCAGATGCCTGCCTCCTTCTATCCGCACTTCCCCGGATTTTTTCTCAATATCTACTCCCTGTACAAACATCATATTCACTATATGCGACTTATGAACTCTGACGAATGTTTCTTCGTCCAAAAGTTTTTCAAAATTCTTTAAGGTTCGTGCTGCTATATATTCACGGTTTTCTGTATACACAAAAGTGTAATTGCACTCACCTTGTAAACGTACAATGCTTTTCAGAGGAATTTTTATCCATCGGTTTGAAAAGTGTACCTTGATTTGTTGTTCTTTCAATGGTTGCTTTGATGAACCGAAAGTAGTTTTTACTTTGTGGTGTGTAAAATCAATCTTATCCATAAGTTCTGGTTGAGTTTATATACTCAAACATAAGCTGTAAATACAGATTATGCAACTTACTACTAAGTCTTGATTTTATCTAAAGCGTTGAATATGAGTTGTTTAGGTGTTTGATAATAGGTTAAATTCAGTAATTACCCCTAAGGATTTACGTAAAATTACGCAGGCATTTCCAGGACTATTCTTTAGTTTTAGAACGCTGACTTTTTCGTAAAAATATGATTTATTCTAACAATATACATATATTTGTAAAATTTTTTTATTAAACGGCATAAAAGTGTTAGAAAAAATTAGGAATATAATAGATGAAGTAGGTACTGCCACTGTGGGTACTAAGGAAGACCTGGAGAATTTTCGTCTAAAGTATATTAGTCGTAAAGGAGTGCTGAATGACTTGTTCGAACAATTCAAAACTGTTGCCAATGAGCAGAAACGTGCAGTAGGGCAGGAGTTGAACAAGCTCAAAACTTTTACTGAACAGAAATTCAAGGATTTTTCAGAACTTGTAGAAAATGCGGCTGATGATTCAGCCAATGGTGGTAAACTTGACCTGACACTTCCGGTTGCGCCTAATTTTGCAGGCACTGTACACCCCTTGACACTAACACGCCAAAGAGTATTGGAGGTATTTGCCCGTATGGGTTTTAGCCATGAAGACGGCCCTGAAGTTGAAACGGACTGGTATAATTTCACAGCCCTGAATTTCCCGGAAAACCACCCTGCGCGTGAAATGCAGGATACTTTCTTCGTGGAGAAGAAGGCTGTTCAGAAAGATGATGTATTACTTCGCACGCATACTTCAAATGTGCAGGTACGCCTGATGGAGAGGAAAAAGCCACCTATCCGCTCAATCATGATTGGCAGGGTGTATCGCAACGAGGCTATTTCGGCCAGAGCGCATTGTCAGTTTCATCAGATTGAGGGTTTATATGTAGACAAAAATGTGAGCTTTAAAGACCTGAAAGATACTTTGTATCATTTTGCAAAGGAAATGTTCGGGAAAGACACAAAGATTCGTCTTCGTCCAAGTTATTTCCCATTTACCGAGCCAAGCGCTGAAATAGACGTTACCTGTTTTATTTGCGGAGGCTCAGGCTGTAATATCTGCAAGCATAGTGGTTGGGTAGAGATTGCCGGCTCGGGTATGGTAGACCCTAATGTATTGCTGAACAGTGGTATTGACCCTGAGGAATATACGGGCTTTGCCTTTGGTATGGGTGTAGAACGTATTACAATGCTACGCTATGGTATAAACGACTTACGTTTATTCTTCGAGAATGATGTACGCTTTTTGAGACAGTTTGAAGGAGCGTAAGCAATAGAACGCATAACTAATAATCCATGTAAATACAAAAGACTCCCTTCGGTTGAGGGGAGTCTTTTTGATTAAATGCTCAACACTCAGTAACAGAATGTGAGACTTTTTAAAAATTTCCTGACAAATTTATTTGAACCCCTTCACAAAAGCCGGATAGCCTAAATTCTTGATTTGCTTCTGTGTACTTTTTGCATTTACTTCTGAACTATAAACGCCATAAATAACCCGATAAACCATCGCCTTGTTGGCTGCTTTACTTACTTGTATAAAAATCTTATCGTTTTCTATTTCACCTTTTTGTCTTAATTGGTTTGCAAAGTCTTTAGCCGCTTTTAACTGTCCGAAAGCACCCAGTTGTAAACCATAGCCGTTAGGCTCCTGCATATTTCCATTCAGGTCATATACGTGGTTTACATCAAAATTCTCGATTTTTGTTGTTTCAATCTTAATCTCTTTTTCTGTTTTTTTAGCAGGAGCGTAGCTATGCACAGGAGCTGAGACTTCGGCAGTAGCCCAAAGTACTTCTACTTCATCGTCTTCTACTTCCTGAATCTTTATTTTGCCCTTGTTGGCTTTCAAGTCAACTTTATCAGACAAATAAGCTACCTTATTGCTTCCTCTGGCTTTGGTGAGGTCGGCAACAGAGACAACTACAGATTTATCTGTGTCTAAGTTGGTAATCTTTATTTTTTTAGTGTTGTTGCCTGATTCCTTTTTTGGAGACTTTTTAAGGGCATCAGTAAAGTTAGCAGGTGTCTGTGCAAGCGTATAACTCGCCACAGAGCATAGGAATAAAATTCCTTTTAGTGTTAAGGTTGCACGTAATCTCATTTTTATATGTGTTTATGGGTAGCACAATCAGGTGTTTTTTTTAGCACGTCACCATCTGTATTTATACAAAGAAGATTCGCAAATAATGTGCCAATCGTGCATTCAAGTAGCAAATAAAAACCTGTAAAACAAAGCAGCAGAAAGATATTTTTTCTTTCTGCTGCTAAATGATTGATAATGAGATGTCAAGCTTTCACCGAATGAATTCGCTGTCCTTTATAATGTTATTTGAATTCTTTCACAAAGGCATACTGGCCGTTTTCAAGGAAATATTTTTGTTTACCACGAATCGAATCATCGGTTTTGGTAACGCCGAAGTATACTTTATAAAAAGTTTTACCGTCGATGTTCATCCCATATATAAAGACCTGGTTTTTCTCGGCATCGCCTTGCTTGATAACATTTTTTGCAAATGCCTTGGCATTGTCTAAACTGCTGAATGAGGCTAATTGCAATCCATAGCCTGTCAGGTCGCTCTTTTGTTTTACATGAACAAAATTCGCAAGCATTTCTTTCGAACTTCCATTGTCTTTTGCACGTCCTCTGGTTTTACCACCTTTGCCATCAGGGTTTAACTCATCATTGGCAAAGGTAAAATTGAGTGCGCATAGCACTGTAATTGTGGATAATAAAATCGTTTTCATATTGCTGTAATTGATAGTATTAATATTTTAGGGCTCAAATTCCGTGCTAAACTTTTTTTTTGAGAAAAAAAAGAAGAAATTTGATGGCAAAGTATTATGAAAAATTGTTGTTTTACCTGTAAAAAAGGCTTTTCGTATCCTTTTGCTAAGAATGAAAAAATTCACAGAAACAAGAAAAAGACGTTTCTTTAACCTATAAAAGTGTCGGACAGACCTTTAACAACCCCTGACGAACCCCTGAATGGCTCGTTTAATAGAACGTATGAAGAATCATTTTCCTTTTCCGGATAACGGCCAATGCCGTGCAATAGTAGAACGTGTGACACCTGAAATAGATGGTGGCCGTTATCCTATTAAGGCCGTAGTTGGCGAAAGTATTACTGTTGAGGCGGATATACTTATCGACGGTCACGACGTACTCGCAGCCCGTTTGCTGTTCAGGCATGAGTCAGACAACGATTGGAGTGAAACGCTTATGCAATTCTTTGACAATAATCGTTGGATAGGACATTTTGCGGTAGAGAGACAGGGTTTTTATACCTATACCATTGAAGCATGGGTCGACCACATTGGTACCTGG
>CALRLS020000293.1:0-6917 GCA_943368815.1 Cyanobium sp. NIES-981 | reverse complement strand
AAAAAGAGTTATTAAAAAATTAAAATACGCAGCACAGCACGTCGGCATCACTGTAAGTGCTGTCTGGACAAAACAATTTACGAATTACATGTAGCTGATAACGATAAATCGTCGAAGCAACCAGATGTAATTCGTAAAAAATATTAACGTTTCGAGAATTGGAATCTCTTACGAGCTTTTTTGCGACCGTATTTTTTACGCTCAACCATGCGAGAGTCACGAGTTAAGAAACCTTCTTTTTTCAATGTAGGACGGTTTTCAAGGTTTGCTTCACACAAAGCACGGGCAATTGCCATACGCACTGCTTCTGCTTGTCCGGCAATACCGCCACCGTTTACATTTACTTTAAGATCATATTGACCAGTGGCATTTACCGCAGTAAATGGTTGGTTTAATACAATCTGAAGAATTTCAGAAGGAAAATACTCCTTTAATTCACGACCATTCACAGTAACTGCTCCATTTCCCTGCTTCATATAGATGCGGGCAACAGCTGTTTTTCTTCTACCTACTGCGTTGATAACTTGCATTATTATATAGGAATTTTGAAAATTTTCTAAAAATTAAAAATAATTACCCGCTTAGAACGACAATTCAATTGTTTTTGGCGTTTGCGCTTCATGTGGGTGGTTTGGTCCTTCGTAAACATAAAGATTAGTATATAAACGACGACCTAAACGGCCTTTTGGTAACATACCTTTTACGGCATATTCTACTACACGACGACCATCTTTTGCCATTAACTCACGAGGAGTAGCAAAACGTTGTCCACCAGGGTGCCCGGTGTGGCGTGTATAAACTTTGTCGGTCATTTTCTTTCCGGTCAGGCGGATTTTCTCAGCGTTGATAACAATTACGTTATCTCCACAATCCACGTGAGGCGTGTAGTTTGTTTTGTTCTTACCACGAATGATATTCGCAATCTGGCTGCACAAACGACCCAAAATTTTATCGGTAGCATCTACAACCACCCATTCTTTATTAACGGTTCCGTTATTTGCAGAAATCGTTTTGTAACTTAAGTGTTTCACAATTTTAAAATATTAAATGTGTTTGAAAAAAGTTCTTGTCATCGTTGTTTTAATCATTGCCCCCAAAAGCATTGACCAAATACTATGACTCTTTTTCGTGAATTTTTGAGGTGTTGAAACAACACATAGCAACTCCGGAAACAGCTACTTCTCAAAATTATCAATCCCCCCGAACTAACGGGCTGCGCTACGGGGGTGGTATTTTGGGGCTGCAAAATTAGGCAATTCTACTAAATAAAGCAATAGTTTCTATTTTATTTTGTGCTAAATCATTGAAAATTAGTTCTTCTGATAAGAAGAAGTTAATTTTGTAGGATATTTTTGAGTCATGTTATAACATCCCATAAAAAACAATGAGATTAAAACACATCTTTAGCCTTGCCATTTTTCTGGGCTGTCTCCAATCCGGTATGGCTCAATGGAAATTGAAAGATACTAATCCGATAACACTCTGCGATGCTATCAATTTTCAGGATGCAATATTATATGCAACAGACCAGGAAGCCAACAGCTATTATATATGGACTGATTACCGAACCGACAAGCTTGAACTCTATGTGCAGAAGTTTAATAGCAGAGGTGTGGCACAATGGCAAAAAAATGGTGTCAGAATCGGAAGTATATTAGATAAGTATGCAGTTATTTATACACAAAGAGTAATCAGGCCCGACGGACAAGGAGGGGCTTATATTGGCTGGCATCTCTTACCGGACATCAATAACCAGGAGAAGCGGTTTTTTTATGCCCAGCATATTTCGAATAACGGTGAACTTCTATGGGGAGAAGAAGGCGTGAAGGTGAGCAATCGTGAATTGATAACCTTGCAACCTTATGACGATGTTTTGGATATAGTTGACCTCAAAAACAATCAGTTACTGCTCTATTTTAATCAATATGACAGCAACCTTGGTACCAATACTGTCTATACAAAAAAACTGGATTATGAAGGCAAAACCATAGAAGATGAGAAAATCTTATTTACCCATGACCGCATCGAAGACAAGGTAATTTATGACCCTAAAAATAGCAGATTTCTGACTTTGCAAAAACATAACCAATTCGATTATGTTTTCCAGACCTTTCAGGCCGACAACACCCCTATTATTGCCGCACCAAAGGTTATTTATCAGAATCCTTTTCCCGGTAATTCCCGTATTGACCTGTTCAAATCAGACAACGATGGCAATGCCATCATAGGTCGTACATTGGACACCGGGGATGGCAGAAAATTTGTGATTGCTCATAAGGTTGATATAGAGGGTAATCCATTATGGGGAGATAATGGGCTTAATTTGGGCACTGACCACACTTTTGACTTACAGATTGTACCAACAAGCGATGGTGGTGGTATTGCCACCTGGCTTGAAACGGCTAATCCTCAGCAACCTTTTTTGATAGCTAAAATCACGGCTAATGGAAGTATCTTATGGAAAAATGAAGTTTTTACTCCGCGCTCAGATAAACCATATCTATTACCTAATAAATTAGAGCCGGACGGCAAAGACGGGGCATATACCTTATGGCTTAAGCCTAAAGATGTCGGATATGACCTTACCGTCCAGCATTTTGATAATAATGGTTCCAGAAGGTTCGGGAACGATGGTATAGCATTTAAAGATTACACTTTCTATAGTGCTGCTCGTTTGATTCAATATCCTAAAGGGGGTGTAATTGTATTCTGGGGTGCAAATAAAGAGCTGGGAGATGGCATAGGTTATACGGTCGATTTATACACTAATTATATTTCCGAAACTGGTAGTTTTGGTCTTGAAGAACCACCAACCATTGAAATAGCCCCGCTTGATGCCAATAAATTCTGTGCGGGAGAAAGTTTTTCGGTTTCAGTTCTTACCAATGGTCCGGCTTTCAGTTTAGAGAATAATTTTAAGGTATTATTATCTGATAAAGACGGAAATTTTGCTAATGCTACCGAAATAGGACAAGACATCAGAAAAACAATTAATGTAAAAACTTTACAAGCCTTAGAAAAAGGAACCTATAAGATAAAAGTAGTGGCTACATCACCAGTTGTAGAAAGCAGCAATGTACTGGAAATACTAATACAGGAGGCAGGCGCACCGATTATTATTGCTGATAAACTGGCAGCTTGTGCAGGAGAGGTATTTAAACTTTCCGGAACAGGTTGTGAACTCGGAACCATCAAATGGTCTGATAATCAGGAAGGTAGTGCCATTTCTGTAAGTTTAAATAATACTACTACTTTTACAGCTGCCTGTAATATTCCGGGCTGTAAAAGCAGCGTAGCTTCTAACGAAATTTCTTTGCAGGTAAACAAGGCAACGGCAAGCGCCAGCAATTCAGGCCCTTTTAACGTAGGAGAGTCTATCAGGTTAAGCAGCTCAGGCGGTGTAAAATATGCCTGGGCAGGCCCTGCCTCATTTGTATCAACTGAACAGAACCCTACTATTGTTAATGCCACCTTAACTATGGGCGGTATATATAGTGTGGTAGTTACCGATAATAATAATTGTACGGCTAAAGCAGAAACGGCGGTAACAATTAATAATATTTTAGGCCTGGAAAAAGAGATAAATATTCTTACTTTCCCTAATCCGACAAGCCGCGAAGTGGTAGTGGAATTCCATGCTTTGGCCAACAATCAGGTTAGTATTTCATTGATAGATATGAGAGGCGTGATAGTAGGTGAAAGAAAACTCAAAGCTACAGGGGGATATCAGCGGGAAGTATTAGATATCCGCTATTTTACCAGAGGGCAATACCTGATAAAAGTAAGCACCTCAAAGCAGGATGTAGTTAAAAAATTAATCATAGAAAACTAAATATATTGAGTGAATGAGTGATTGTGTGAATGAGTGATTAGAAATTGTTAATTAACAAATCACTCAATCGCTCATTCACTCAATCACCACTCATTCATTTGAAATGGTATTAAGAACATATTTTCTTCAGGTAAAAGAAGTAGTACAGGAAACCCCGGATTGTGTTACGATTTACTTCTGGCATCCATTGAGCGAGCAGATAAAATACAAGGCAGGGCAATTTATTACGGTAATAGTGCCGATTGATGGTAAAAAGGTTCGTAGAAGTTATTCTATGTCAACTTCTCCACATACTGATACTTCTATCGGTATTACAGTGAAACGCGTATTAGGCGGAATGGTTTCTAATTACCTGAACGACAGAGTAAAAGTTGGCGATTTTCTGGAAATAATTGAGCCATTGGGTAATTTCTTTGTAGAACCTGAGCCGGAAAAATCACGCCATCTGGTGCTTTTTGCTGCCGGAAGCGGTATTACACCTATGATGTCCATCACCAAGTCGATTCTGAAAATGGAGCCTGAATCAAGGATAACATTGGTATATGGTAATCGTTCTGAAGGAAGTATCATTTTTAAAGACAAGATTGAAGAACTGGAATACATATACCGTAAACGACTGAAAGTACACCATATTCTTTCACGCCCATCTCATTTATGGGTAGGGCAGGTCGGGCGTATCAGCCAGGGTATCAGTATCCGCTTCATGAAAGACTCTTATACTGATTTTGCCCGGGATGAATTCTTTTTATGTGGCCCGGAGGGAATGATGGAAGATGTGATTAAGGGTCTGAATATATATGATGTTTCTAAAAGCCAGATTCACAGGGAGAATTTCCACGCCCCTATGCTCGACGAAATTCATGTAGAAGAAACGGATAATTCGCTCAAAACCCAGATGGTAAAAATCATCTATGATGGCAATGAATACGAATTTGAAGTAAAACCTCACCAGAGCATTCTTGAAGCCGCCCTAGATATCGATATAGACCTGCCGTATTCTTGTCAGGCAGGTATGTGTACAGCCTGTATGGGTAAATGCCTGGAAGGTAAAGTAAAAATGGATGAAGAAGAAGGGCTGACCGATAAGGAAATCGCGCAGGGATATATTCTGACCTGCGTATCTCATCCGCTGACAGCCGGAGTAGTGGTGGAGATTGATTAAAAATAAATTAAAATAATCCTATACGACTATCAGGATTTCAAATCAACATATACCTTTACTATTTCACCAAATAAAAGCCTCAGTTCGGCGTTAATGTTTTAAATTTCAGGAATCGTGCTCGTTAGGAAGATTATTTTTACAGGGGCTTTTGCTTTAAGCTTGCTTATAGTTTTTAGTTCATTTATTTTATCCCCGAAACCCTTAGACTACCAGACTCTCCAGGAAAAGTGGGCCGACAGCCTGCTTACTACGATGTCTTTGGACGAAAAAGTAGGGCAGCTATTTATGGTTGCCACTTATTCTAACCGAACAGAGAAGTATTATCAGCAGGTTGAAAATAATATTGCCACCTATCATTTAGGAGGTATCATTTTCTTTCAGGGCGGCCCCTATCGTCAGGCCAGACTCACTAACCGTTATCAGCAAATTTCCCGGATACCCCTCATGATTGGCATTGATGCTGAGTGGGGTTTAGGTATGCGGCTCGATAGTGCCATTGATTTCCCGAAACAAATTACTTTAGGCGCAATTCAGGATAATACTTATGTAGAAAAATTCGGTCAGGAAATAGGCCGGCAATGCAAACGCATGGGCATCCATATCAATTTTGCCCCGTCTATTGATGTTAATACAAACCCCGAAAATCCGATTATCAACTTTCGTTCATTTGGTGAGTCGCAGGTAAATGTAGCCGAAAAGGGTATTGCCTATGTGCGGGGGATGAAAAAATACAATATTCTCGGCAGCGCCAAGCATTTTCCGGGACACGGAGATACTGACCAGGATTCACACCGTACCTTACCCCTGGTAAACCATACATTACAACGCCTGAATGAAGTAGAACTTTATCCGTTTCGTCGCCTCATTGCCGATAGTGTGGCTTCTGTAATGACAGGCCATTTATTTGTACCTGCTTTGGAACCACGTGGTAACACCCCTACTTCTATCTCTGAAAAGGTTGTTACAGAAATAATTAAAAATCAGATGGGCTTTAAGGGCCTGACCGTAACAGATGCCTTGAATATGCGCGGCATTACTCAGGGTTTACAGCCCGGCGAGCCGGAGTTTCTGGCGTTTATGGCAGGAAATGACGTATTGTTACAGACAGGCAATTTACCTGCAGCATTCAAAAGAATAAAGCAGGCAGTAGAGACCGGACAGATTCAGGAACAAATTCTGAACGGCCGTGTTAAGAAGATACTAAAAGCCAAATACTGGGCTGGATTAAGTAAATACAAACCCATTGAAATAGCTGGTTTAGGAAGTGATTTGAACGGCAGGAAATCGCTTGACCTCAAAGCTGACTTGTTTGAACAGGCTGTTACGATTGTTCGTAATCAGGATAATCTATTGCCTTTCACCCATTTAGATACTACTACTTTTGCTTCAGTAGCCATCAGTGCCGAATACGAAAATGATTTTCAGAAGACCCTGAGCCAGTATGCCAATTTCAAACATTTTACGGTGCCGTTTAAACCTAGTTCAGATAAAGACGTAGCCTGGGTGCTGGAAGAGGCCGCTAAATACAAAGTGGTGGTGGTAAGTGTGCATGGCATGAACAGCAAAAGCGAACGGAATTTTGGCGTATCACCTGCAACAGTTGATTTTATTAATCAGCTAAGTCAGAAAACCAACGTTGTGGTCTGTGCTTTTGGTAACCCTTATGGTTTAAGATTATACGGTTCTTCCAGAAATCTGGTATGTGGTTATGAAGATGACCCCATCTCGCACAGAGTAGTGCCTCAGATATTATTCGGAGCCTTACCAGCCAAAGGCCGTTTACCTGTATCGGTTGATGATGATTTGAAAGTCGGGAACGGTATCCAGACGCCCAAACTGGGAAGGGTATCTTTTGGTAATGCTGAAAGCGTGGGTATGAATAGTGTTAAATTAGACGAAATTGAGCAGGTAGTGCAGCAGGGC
>CALRLS020000292.1:0-6917 GCA_943368815.1 Cyanobium sp. NIES-981 | reverse complement strand
CCGTTTCAAAAAAGCGTTTCAGGGCATAGTCGGTGTAGCCTATACTTTCATGCACTTTGGCCTTTCCTTTCGGGAATTTACCCTTGTACTGCCGTGGAATTGTATAAGGATGATGAGAACTCAAAGTAAAAACACAAGACACAAAAGGTCTTTTTTCTTTTGATAATTCTCCGGCAAAATATTGCAGATAAGGTTCATCAGAAATTCCCCAGTTTTTATCAAAATCTCTTTCTTTGAGTTCTACCGGATATTGGTCTAAACCATAATATTTATCAAAACCTGCCTGCTGAGAAAAACCCTCAAAACCCATAGAGCCATTGCGCGCCCCATGAAAAAAGGAACTTGCATAGCCACTCGGTTTCAGTATATTCCCTAAACCATAAAACTTATTCGATTGATAAGACGTCGTAATAAAGGGTTCATCAATCAAATGCGGAATCGCCGAAGTGATAGCAGGCATAGCCATAATTGATTCCCGGCCATTGGCAAAACAATTCTCATAAAAGACACCGCTCTTAGCCAATGAATCGAGAAAAGGTGTATAACCTGCGTAAGGGTTTTTATAAGCCATGTACTCACGGGCAAAACTTTCAAGAATAATCACTACCACATTCTGTGGCTTATTGCCTGGAATAATGGTTGAGTCGATATGGAAACTCCTGTCTCTGACAATCCTTTTGGCAAGTTCTTTCTCATTTTCCTGAAAAAAATTCACCTTTTCAGTGCCCTTCGCATCAATGGTTGTCAGAAAAGTAAAAGTGGTGTTGAGGGCTAGATTTGCTAAATTACTATCATGCTGACTAAACGCCTGATTGATTCTGAGAGGTTTTTCCTGCAAACCTCCTCTAAAAACAAGCACACTTATACCCAGCGCTAAAATCCAGACATTGGGTTTTACATACCTGTTTTTAAAAATAATGTCATTCTCCGCATATACTTTTACCATATTGGTCCAGGCAGTAAGGGGTGTGCCTTTTACGAAAATATAGCTTACCAAAGCCCAGATAATGAACAGATACCAATAGGCTCCCATCAGGTTAAAAGCCTGCTCTCCGATGTCCCTGATGATACCGAAAATCTCAAAAATAGTGCGGCGACCAATAAACTTATAATATTCAAAATCAGCGATATTGAGCCAGAAAAAAATAATATTCGGTATCCAGTAAATGTATTTCAGCATTAACTGATACCGGGGAGTATCCACAAAACGGAAGGGTAATAATGAACAAACGGTCAATAATGAATTACTGATAAAAATGGCCGAAAGGTCAAAGGGAATACCTACAAGAAAAGACTCCAGGATTTCAGGAACGCTATTGCTCTGAAAAGAATGAAGGTTAAAAAAAACAAATAAAATCCTTAAAATAAAATAAATTACTAAAAGCCAGGCCAGTCTTTTGAACCAGACAATTAAATGTAGAAAATTCATATTGGTTTTGTAAATTTGAGCAAACATATTGGTTTTTGGCGGAGAAATCCTCCTGATTGATAAAATCCGAATAAAAAATTATTTTATGAATCTCCAGACATTTAAAAGCACACTTTCGGCTTCAAAAGTTCCACAAGATATTTCGCCCTTATTGCAGGCCCTTTGGTATGACTATAAGGGAGACTGGGAGGCATCGCATAATATAGCACAAAGCAAAGAGGGTACGCAGCAATACGACCGCCTGCACGCCTACCTGCACCGCAAAGAAGGCGACCAGTGGAATGCAGGATACTGGTACAAAAGAGCCGGAGAAAGCATGCCGCAAATATCGCTGGAAGATGAATGGGAAGAATTAGCGGAGCGATTAACCAAAAATTAAATGTATTTTTGCCAAAAAAAGAGGAGACGGGACTATCCATAAAACTATGAATTATTTATCAGCTGAAAATATAGGCAGGAATTTAGGCGAACGCTGGCTTTTTAAAAATCTTACTTTTGGTATTCTGCAAGGAGAAAAAGTTGCATTGATAGGCTCAAACGGCTCCGGTAAATCTTCTTTACTCGATATGATTGTCGGGAAAATTGATGTAGATGGCGGTGAAATCACTATCCGTAAGGATATAAGAACGGGTTATCTTGACCAGAATCCTGATTTACCTGCCGGAAAAACCGTATTAGAAACCATCTTTGCTTCTGAAAACTCGCTCACGCTTGCCATCAAAGAATATGAAATTGCCATGAATCTGCATGATGATAACAGACTGGCAGACGCAATAGAGAGAGTTGACACCCTGAAAGCGTGGGACTATGAGGTAAAAGTAAAGCAGATTTTAGGCAAGCTGGGCATTGAAGATTTTGATAAACTGATAGGCAATCTATCAGGCGGACAACAAAAACGTGTGGCTTTAGCCCGTGTTTTGATAGAAGAACCCGATTTTTTAATACTTGATGAGCCTACCAACCATCTTGACCTTGATACGATTGAATGGCTGGAAGGCTATCTCTCTTCTGCTAATATCACCCTGCTGCTTGTTACCCACGACCGTTATTTTCTGGATAAAGTTTGTAACCGGATTCTGGAAATAGCCGATAATCAGATTTATAAGTTTACGGGAAATTATAATTATTATCTGGAGAAAAAAGAAGCACAGGAGGCTGTGAATGCAGCCACTCAGAAAAACTACCGTAACCTGCTAAGAAAAGAACTGGAATGGATGCGTAGGCAACCCAAAGCCAGAGGAACAAAGTCGCAGAGCCGGGTTGATGCGTTCTATGATCTGAAAGACAAAACCGTCAAAAAAGGTCCGGAAGAAAAGCTGGAACTGAGCATGAAAATGGAGCGGATGGGTAGTAAAATCATCGAGATTCAGCATGTTAGTAAGTCGTTTGATACGCAAAAGATTATTTCGGAGTTTTCATATACTTTCAAGAGAGGCGATAGAATCGGGATTGTCGGTAAGAACGGTATGGGAAAAACAACCCTCTTACAATTGATTACCGATAGGATAAAGCCGGATATGGGCAAGATTGTGAAAGGTGATACCATTAGAATAGGTTATTATTCGCAGGACGGACTGGATTTTAACGATGGAGAGAGAGTAATTGATGTAGTGAGAGAAATTGCCGAGTATGTAAAAATGGCTGATGGAACCGAGCTTTCGATTTCTAATTTCCTGACACTCTTTTTGTTCCCTCCGGCTATGCAATATAGCTTTGTTCATAAACTGAGCGGTGGTGAAAAACGTCGTCTGCAATTGTTAAAGATTCTGGTGCAGAATCCGAACTTTCTGATATTGGATGAGCCTACCAATGACCTGGATATTTCGACCCTGAATGTACTGGAAGATTTTCTGATAAACTTTGGAGGTTGTATGCTGGTGGTATCCCACGACCGTTATTTTATGGATAAGATGGTGGAGCATCTTTTTGTATTTGAAGGCGATGGGTACATCAGGGATTATCCGGGTAATTATACCGATTACCGTAACTGGAAAGATGAGAAGCCATCGAAGAAAATTATTGAAAATACTGAGGAAGCAACAATTGACAAACAAGCGATTGCCCCACAGGTACAGAAAACAGAAAGCAAGCGTAAGCTGAGCTTTAAAGAACAGAAAGAGTACGAAAGCCTGGAGAAGGAAATAGCAAACCTTGAAAAAAATAAAGTTGCATTACTTGAAAAAATGAACTCGGGTAATGGCTCTCATGCTGAACTGGCTGATTGGGCAAAACAATTTGAACAGGTGAACGAAGACATAGCAGAAAAAGAAATGCGCTGGCTTGAATTATCAGAATAGTCGAAGTTGTATTATAAAGTATTATTCTGCCATTGATGTAAAATACTAACTGCCTATTAAAACTTTTTTCAACCTTTATATTAAAATTTATCCTATGAATTTTTCTAAATGTATTCTTGTTCTTCTCTTGGGCATCTCGGTCACAGGTTTTGCACAAACCAAAGGTATTCCTATTCAATCATATAACCATGTGGGTTTATATGTAAAAGACCTGCAGGAAAGTGCTAAATTTTATCGTGATATTGTTGGTTTGCAGCCGCTGAACGTACCAGATAACCTTGTGGCTATCAGACGTTGGTTTCAGATTGCACCGGGACAGGAATTGCATCTTTTGAAAGGAAGAAACGAGCCGGTAACTAATAATGATAAAAATGGCGGTCACTTTTCGTGGACAATTCCGGCTAAATCGGCTGATAGTATTGAAGCTTATTTAAAAGAAAAAGGGGTGGCTTATCATCGTCAGCAAAGATTCGATGGCGCTTACCAGATTTATATTACAGACCCGGATGGCTACGTGATTGAATTAAACGAGCCGAAAGTACAATAAACATATAAATAGAAAAGCTAAAAAATACTTCAATGGAGCAGGTAAATGGTTGGTTTCAGTATTTGATGGATTCGGAGGAGTTAATCCGAACGGGGGGCTTGGTAGCCATTACCCTGATTATTTTCATTGAAAACGGTTTCTTTTTTGGCTTCTTCCTTCCGGGTGACTATCTCTTGTTTCTTTCAGGTGTTTTTTGTGGCACTAAAATTCTGAGTGTCCCTTTGCCTTTATTAATGGTTTGCATTTTTCTGGCCGCTGTGACAGGCTCCTTTGTCGGCTATTTTTCAGGCTGGTATTTCGGTGACAGGATACAGGCAAGGCCGGATTCTCTGTTTTTTAAGAAGAAACACATAAGCAGCACCCGTAAATATTTTGCCAAATACGGCAGCCAGACCTTAATAATTGCCCGCTTTTTACCAGTGGTGCGTACATTTTCCCCTATTCTTGCCGGAATCGTAAAAATGCAGTTTTATAAGTTTACGATTTTTAATATTATTGGCGGCGCAGTCTGGGTTTTATCATTAGTAGGTGGAGGCTTTTATTTTGGTGAGAAATTCCCCGGTATCATTAACTACGTAGAATACATCATTATTTTCTTTCTGGCAATAACCACCTTTACGGTAGTAAAAGGCTATCTGAATGCGAAGAAAGAATTGAATGACACCAAAGAATAAAATTAAGCAAACCTGCCTTCATTTTAGACAGGTTTGCCTCTTATAAGATATTGATTAATCTAAGTTCGTAAAATTTACCCTCGGTATATTCTGCAGATTTTTCTTGATAGCTACGCATCTGCGGCGTGCTACTTTGATTTCGTAACCATTAGTCAGGTAAATTCTGACATCTTTCAGGTGAGCGCAATACCGGCCTATGTATTCTTTGTTTACCAGATAAGATTTGCTTACTCTTAAAAAATCTTTCAGCCGCTCATCTGCTTCATGGTGCTTCAAGGATGTAGAAGAAACCAGTTTCTTCCCGTCTTTAAGGTAGAATTCGGTATAGTTAATATCCGCTTTCAGATATACTATATCCTGAAAAAAGAAATGATGATTCTTTAGCATTGCAAAAGGTTATTTAGGGGGTTTAAGGATTATGATCCCAAGCAAATGTAGAATAGCAGCAGTTTTTTTCAAACGAGGATTTAACCCTTTTCATGGCGGTGTTTTTCCCCTTTTTTTTTATCAAATTTCCAAAAGATTAAACGGATATGAAATACCGTTCAAACAGTATTTTTGAGGAGAGCACCTACTGTCTAGACAGTAGGGAAATTGTGAATGGCGAATAATGAATTAGCGGATATGTTGATAATGGCTGCTAATAGGCTTAATTGTGATACCATAAGTAGCAGGTTCAGCCATTTGTGGATGGTTTAGAAGCAAATAAATAAAACTGCGCTATAAAGTATTTACTTAGAATTTTGGATCGATAAACTCCCATTCTCTGATGTGCGAGGGTTGGTGTTCTTTCTTTACTATGGCTTCGAATTGTTTCACAAGCTGAGGGTGTTGCTTACTGATGTCGGTTGTTTCTTTTTCGTCGTTTTTTAAATCATAGATTTCCCAGTGGGCTTCCTTGTCTTTTTTCATGTTGCTCTTTACACCTTTCCAGTTGCCTATACGTATGGCTACCTGCCCGCCTTTTTCCGGGAATTCGAAGTATAAATAAGGATGTTGTTTTTGTGCCTGCTTATTACCAATGAGTGTGGGCAGAAACGAAATTCCGTCATTCGCAGGAGATTTCGTTCCGGTAAGCTCTGCCAGCGTTTCCATCAGGTCATACTGAGTACAAACCAAATCAGAAGTCTGTCCGGCTTTGATTTTCTTCGGCCATCGGGCTATGAATGGTTCTCTGATACCTCCTTCATATAAATCCTGTTTACGACCCCGAAGCCCGCCGACGCTATCGAAATATTTGGTATCTGCCCCTCCGGTATCAAAAGTAGCGCCATTATCGCTGCTGAACATGACAATGGTGTTTTCATCCAGATTCAGTTCCTTCAGCAATGCCATAATCCGTCCTACCTGTTTGTCCATATAGCTAATCATGGCAGCATAGGTTGACCTTGGATATAAAGTAGAAGCATAGCCTTTCTCGCCACGATAGGGCTGCTCCTCAAATTGTCCTATGTATTCCTTTACTGCTTCATCCGGTGCCTGCAAGGATAAATGCGGGCCCGTATAAGGTAAATACAAGAAAAAAGCCTGGTCTTTGTGCTGACGGATATAGGACAGGGTTTTCTCAGCCATTTTTGTCAATGAATAATCCCTGCCCCTGAATTTCTCAAATGCCTGGGGATTTGTTTCATCTTTAGGCAAAGCTTCATGTACCTTGATATATGCGTTCCTGAGGGTATCCCATTTGCCGTTTTCCCAGAGGTGGGTAGGGTAAAAATTATGGGCTTGTTTCTGGTCGAGATAACCATAAAAATAGTCAAAGCCATGTTTATTAGGGTTTCCGGTGGTATTAGCCATACCTAAACCCCACTTACCGCTAGCTGCGGTTGCATAGCCGGCTTTTTTCATTAAATCGGCAATGGTAAATGCACCTTCGGGCAGAGGCATTTGCCCGCCCTCTTTGTGGTCTTCAAAACCACCCAGTTCGTAATTCCCTCTGATGTACGAATGTCCACTGTGTTTGCCAGTCA
>CALRLS020000291.1:0-6918 GCA_943368815.1 Cyanobium sp. NIES-981 | reverse complement strand
AACAAATTATTGACCTGCAAAATTTGTGTACCGCTACCTGCTGCAATTCTTTTCTTACGGCTGCCATCAATCATATCAGGTTTTTCACGTTCAACCGGAGTCATAGAGCGGATAATGGCTTCAATCGGTTTGAAAGAATCATTACTGATGTCAAGATCCTTGATTTGTGAACCAACGCCCGGTATCATGCCCATCAGGTCTTTTATATTACCCATTTTTTTGATTTGCTCCAATTGCGTCAGGAAGTCGTTCAAATCGAATTTGTTCTCACGCATTTTTTTGTTCAGACGTTTGGCTTCGTCTTCATCAAAGGCTTGTTGAGCACGCTCTACCAATGAGATAACGTCACCCATGCCCAGAATACGGCTCGCCATACGGTCAGGATAAAACACATCTAGCGCCTCCATTTTCTCACCAGTCGAGATAAACTTAATAGGTTTATTCACAACAGCCTTGATAGAAAGTGCTGCACCACCACGTGCATCACCGTCGAGTTTGGTTAATACCACACCATCAAAATCCAGACGTTCGTTGAAGGTCTTGGCTGTATTTACAGCATCCTGACCTGTCATGGCATCCACCACAAATAATATTTCGCCCGGATCAATTGCCTTTTTGATGTTTTCAACCTCCTGCATCATCACTTCATCAACAGCCAGACGTCCGGCTGTATCTATGATGACTATATTTTTTCCTTTGCTTTTGGCGTGGGCAATAGCGTTTTTTGCAATTTCAACTGCATTTTTGCTTTCAGGTTCAGCATAAACATCTACACCAATCTGTTCGCCTAATACCTGTAGTTGGGTAATAGCAGCAGGACGGTAGATATCGCAGGCTACTAATAATACCTGGCGGCCTTGTTTTTTTAAGTAGCTGGCAAATTTACCTGAGAAAGTGGTTTTACCAGACCCTTGCAAACCTGCAATCAATGTAATGGCAGGCGAGCCTTTCAGGTTAACACTCTGGGCTTGTCCACCCATCAGGTCGGTCAGCTCCTCCTGAATAATTTTAACGAATAACTGACCCGGCTCAACGGCAATCATTACCTTACGGTCGATGGCTTTTTCGCGTACACGGTCGGTTACATCTTTAGCAACTTTATAGTTCACGTCAGCATCCATCAAGGCACGGCGTACTTCTTTTATAGTAGTAGCAATGTTAATGTCAGAGATTCTACCTTGCCCTTTCAGGGTTTTGACGGCTTTATTTAACTTATCACTTAAATTTTCAAACATCTTTCGAGACTATTAATGATTATTCCTTGTTGGGTACTACGCAAAGAAAAGTATTTTATATACAATTTGCAAAGTTACGATTTTAGTAATAAAAGAGTAATAGTTTTTTTGAAGGTTTTAGTATTTGGAATAACAATTGTGACGATTATTTATATTTGTGCTTCGAGCATTAAATACATTTTATGAAACTGCATATTCTTGGGGCATCCTGTAGTGGCGTAACAACTTTAGGGAATGCCTTGGCACATCACTTCAACATTCCTTATTTTGATAGTGACGAATATTTTTGGGAAAAGACTGAACCACCCTTTATAAGCAGACGGAATCCTGCCTTACGTAATCAAATGATTGTTAATGATATTATTAAGCATGATAGTTGGATAATAGGCGGATCTCTGCTAAAATGGGATTTAGAACCCATTTTTGATTTAATAGTGTTTTTATACATTCCGCATGAAATAAGAATGGAGCGACTTAGAAAACGTGAGTTAGAACGCTATGGTGATATTATTTTTACCGACCCCATAAGAAACCAGCAATACAACGATTTTCTCAACTGGGCCAGGGGCTATGATGATAATACTACACAGGGTAGGACGTTGGCTGCGCATGAAAGTTGGTTGGCTGAACAGACTTGTCAGGTTTTAGAAATCAGGGGGGATTATAGTGTGGAGGAGAGGGTGAGGTTGGTTTTGAAGGGGATTTTTGGCTAGGCTGCGGCCTTCGACTACGCTCAGGCACCGGGCTAGGCTACCCAAAATGCGTTAATTGTGTAGCTTTAACTACTATCTGTGGCTGAGCGGAGTCGAAGCCATTTGCCCGAAAAATATCTTCTTTTGAGATTCATTTTATCGTATTATGTAAAAGTTTTGAACTATTTACATAAAAATCTCTTAAATTTAATCAGAGAAAAGCGTCAAACAACAAGAAACTCAAATGGCATTCACGTACATATTACTATGTTCTGATGGTAGTTATTATACAGGCAGTACCATTGACTTAGACCTACGTTTGGAACAGCATCACGCAGGTGAAGGAGCTAATCATACAAGAAAATATCTACCTGTAAAATTGGTATACTATGAAGAGTTTGCCCGAATTGATGAAGCTTTTTACCGTGAAAAACAGATTCAGGGATGGGGTAGAAAAAAGAAAGAAGCACTTATTGAAAGAAGATATGATGATTTACGAAAATTGGCTGAATGTCAGAATAGAAGCCATTATCTGCATAGGATAGTAGGCTAGGCCGCGACCTTCGACTTCGCTCAGGCATCGGGCTGAGCTTTTTATTATTTGCTATTACTATTTGTTGTTATTATTTGGTTTTCTTGAACAATTTAAATATGTTCTTAAATGCCTGTCTTCGTCTCTGCCATCGATATTAAATGAAGGTAGCGGACCAAATACGATTTAAGACCCCAATGATATCACTTCCCGAAAATCCTCTTCCGGTGTTCATGACCCCATTGGGCAATGGAGCCTATTACTTCTTTTAATGTATGGCCATATTCGGTTAATTCGTATTCAACCGTTACTGGCTTGGTATCGTAAACTGTACGTTTTACTAAATCATTGTCTTCCAGATCTTTCAATTCTTTTGAAAGCATTTTTGCTCCGATGCCGTTTACCTCACGAATCAATTCCATGAAACGCTTTTTTCCAAAGCTCAATGAGCCTATTATCATAATTTTCCACTTACCACTCAGAATATCCATCGCATCCTGTACGGCCATCATATGTTGGCTGCATTGAGCATGGTTATGTTCGTCGATTGTTTCAACAATTTTTGTTGTCATTCTTTTTTGAAATAATGCCATTCTGAAAGAGAAACGCTCAATCAGCTATCCTATAGAAAGGTTAACAAAGATAATTACAAAATCTTATCAATATATACTGATAGAAATATATCTGGTTTTTATAGCGCTACTTGTTTAACAAATTATTTTCAGGCTTTTGTCTTAATAGATAGTTTCTTGAAGGAAATTACTTTCTAAAAGAAATTAACTTCCAATAGTAAACTTATTATTGCTGATTAATGTATTAGGATAGACATTCATATCTAAATACTTAAAACTTAAAATCATGTCGAGTAAAACACGGAAAATCCTTGCCATTATATTTATGGCGATACCATCATTAATGTTAGTAATGAGTGGTGTAATGAAAATCATTGGTAGTGAGCAGGTTGTAACTGGTATGACCAAAGGAGGTTATGGTCCTTATATTACTATTTTGGGCATTGCCGAAATAGTTTTTGTGATTCTTTTCTGGATACCAAAAACCTATAAAATCGGCTTCTATCTTATAGCATCCTATCTGGGTGGTGCGGCTGCTGTAGAACTTGGTGGCGGTGCTAATCCGGTTGCATTTGCATTGATAGCCTTAGCTTGGATTGGCTTCTATCTTAAAGATAAAAGTAATTTTGTGGTGCAATAGTATGGTGAAATAATATATGCAAAAAGCCCTGTCTCCAAAAGGAAACAGGGCTGCATAAAAGAATAGGTAAGTAAGTGACTAATATCCGTCGTTTTGTTTTAAATAGCCCGGGATATTAGACGCTCCATCTATAGCGGTCTGAGGAATCGGGAAAACTCTTTTCTTTACATCCGCATTCGTTTTTTCCGTCCATGTGCCTTCATATTTACTGAAACGAATCATATCAGGGCGTCTTACCATTTCCCAATAGAATTCGAAACCACGCTCACGGAACAATAAATCTAATGACATACTTGCTAATGCCGGAGGAGGAGTAGATATATTTCTTGCTGCTCTCACGGTGTTCACATCAGCCAATGCACCTGCTGCATCATTGCTTTTGCGCAATTTGGCTTCTGCACGCATCAGATAAATATCTGCCAGACGTGTAATTACGATGTCTGCATCACCAAAGTTTCTGCCGCTCGCTGATTTTTTGCTGAACTGATATTTTTCGACACGGTAACCAGAGTTATAATTACTTCCGGCTACAGTAAAATCAACTTTCTCACTGAAATTTACCGGTAAGTCAGATCTGTTGCGGGTATCATAATTCAATTTAGCTATTTTGAAATTGCCGTTAGCACACTTCACAAACACACCATTTTTTCTGATAAAGCCATACTGCTGGCCACGTAAAATACCACGATCCATGTTGAAATCCGCTCCTACAACACATGAGTCACCAGGGTTTGTATAGATAGAGATATTTTGCTTATAGAAACGAGGGTCAACCTTCAGGTCTTCTGATCCATAGGCATTTACCCATGTACGATAGAAGTCAGAAGTAATCGCCGGGCCATCAGTGCCATTTGCCGCCGGGAAATTATACAATGGGAACTGGTCGCCGGAGATAGAGAAATAAGCCATACGGTTGTGGCCGTTTAACTCTGCTCTCTGGTCTACTGCAAAAATCAGCTCTTTGTTATCGTGGTTATCATCATTAAAGATTGAGAAATAATCTTTTGACAACTGATACTGACCCGATGAAATGATTTTATCGCAATATTCTATTACTTTATCCATGTCTTCAGGTTTGAAGTTGAATTGAGTAGCAAATCTGTCGCGATAAACTGCAGCATTGAGGTATAAACGCGCTAATAAGGACCATGCTCCTCCTTTGGTTAATCTACCCGGGCCTACAGTTGTTTCAAGGTTTGGTTCAACGGCCAGCAACTCACTTTTAATGTACTCAAATGCTTCTTCACCTCTGATGATTTTTGAGGTTTCGCCCACATCATTTTTAACGAAAACCAAACCGAATAAGTCCAGCGAAAGCATTGAGTAATAAGCTCTCATACCTCTGGCTTCAGCTAAAAATGTTTTGGCAGTAGGGTCATTCATTGTTGGCAGGGTATTGATAGCCGTAATAGACCTTGACATGCCTTGTAGAATCAGGTTCCAGGTATTACGGATATTCGGGTCGTTAGCGCCGTGTGTATGGGCGTGCATGGCCAGATAGATACCATTATCACCCCAATCGGTACCACCACGGTATGGCAGGATAGCTTCGTCAGTCGAAATCTCCTGTAGTGCAAAATAGTTGGTGTGTAAAAAGATATCGGGAAGGCGGGCATATACCGGCGCTATAATTCCTTCTACCGCTTGTTTATCAGTCAGGTTTGAGCCGAATGTTTCGTCCAGAATTACTTCATTCAGATCCGTACAACTACCCAATGCAAACAAACCGGCCAGCGCTAATGTTGAATATATTTTCTTTTTCATGAGTTCTAAAATTTTATAATGTTACGTTCAAGCCAAATACTACCGAACGTGCCTTTGGATAACTTAAATAATCGATACCGTAAGAAGTAATACCGCCGATAGTTCTGTCGATATTTACTTCAGGGTCATAACCATCATATTTGGTGATTACGAATAGGTTTTGTCCTGTTACTGACAATCTCAGGCCAGACACCCATTTGCCAAGACCAATTGCCTTGGTATTTACATTATATCCTAACGACAGGTTGTTTAATCTGAAGAATGCACCATCTTTCAAAAATCTGGTAGAAACCGGAGCTGAGTTGTTGATTGATTCATTGGCATTGGCAATTGCCTCAGGTGTAGTATTCAGGCTTTTCGATAATCTCAATTTATAGAAGTTGGCATTGGCGGTGTTATCATATATTTTGTTACCTGATACACCATTGAAGTTAACTGCTAAATCGAAACCTTTAAAAGAGATATTACCATTGATATTGTATTGTTTGGTTGGTAAAGCACTACCAGCCGCAATACGGTCGTTATCACCCACTACACCATCACCATTTACGTCTCTGTAAGTGCTTAAACCTTTGTCGTCAAACCCTGTAAATTCTTTCAGGAAGAATGTACCGATAGGCTGTCCGCTCACATAGCCATTGATGGTAGCAGAGGTTAAACCTGAACCCGATGCACTACCCGACGGAATAACGGTATAAGGAGAGTTTTTAACGATGTTGCTGATAAATGTCATATTACCGCCAATATCAAATCTTAATCCGTTTCCGGCTATGTAACGATAGTTCAATTCAATCTCAAGACCTTTGTTAACAATGGTCATATCTTTTACATTAGTCCAGAAGGTACCTGCAGGTTGAACCGGATCAGAAGGGATTACCTCTAATAGAATATTGTTTGATTCTTTATTGAAATAATCAATAGCCCCTGTTAATGCTCCACGGAACAAACCAAAATCTAAACCTATATTAGTCTGGGTTGATACCTCCCATTGAATATCCGGGTTAGCTAAACGTGTGTAGGTAGTTCCGGCCGGGAAAGAACCTGTTGGATATAAAGGGTAACTGGTAGATGATGATACCTGAGAAGTGAATAAGGCTTGTGTAATTTTAGCCGGAATCTCCTGGTTACCTGTTTGTCCCCAACCTGCTCTCAATTTCAAATCACTGAAACCCGCATTTTTCATGAATTCTTCTTCCGAGATTCTCCATCCTAATGAGAACGACGGGAAGACACCATATTTATTGTTGGAACCGAATTTAGACGAACCATCAGCCCGTACAGTGGCAGTAGCCAGATACTTGTCTTTGTACTGGTAGTTTACACGACCGAAGAACGATTGTAGCTCATTTACTAAGGCATAACCACCTGGTTTATTATTAGCCAAAGTCAGCTCCTGACCTAAACCCGGGTTATAAATAGGCTCAATGTCTGTAATCGGGAATTTGTTGATGCTTGTATTGCGACCTTGTACGAAAATTTTCTG
>CALRLS020000290.1:0-6919 GCA_943368815.1 Cyanobium sp. NIES-981 | reverse complement strand
CTGATTGGATGCTATACCTCCCATTTCTCCCTTAATCGGTACGCTTATTATATCATAATACGGAATCTTTTTATCAACCCTGCCTGTGGGACTTGCAAAATATTCATGGTTACCCGGAACAGGGAAAAAAGTAGTATTACCAAAGATACCCGACCCATAAAAATCAAAAACCTGTTTCTGGTATTCTGCATCGGTACCACAACAATAGGCGTTGTCTCCCAACCATAACCATAAATCGGTAAAGGCAGGGCGGTTCTTTAAATAAGTGTCCTTGATACCTTTCTGGGTTTCCATATAAATCTGAGTCGATTCATCACCGAAGTCTCCCATTGCCCAGATGTTAACAGGTCTGGTACTGCCTTTAGGAGGGCCGGTAACAAAATAAAAATCTTTGCCTGATGCTAAGGTCTTTGAGGAAGTACCAACCGAATAATGATAGCGGGTATCTGGTTGCAGGCCATTTAACTGGACAATGTGTTCAGTAGTTGGCAAGGTCTCAGAAGCACTGGTAATTTGCGTAGAATCATTCTGATAAAACTTGACAAGACTTTCTGTGGCAATATCAGTCCGCCAACGAATAATCACTCCGCTATTACTCAATTGTTGCAGATATGGCCCTCTTGTAATGGTTTGTGCTTGAAGAGTCTGGACAATTGCTAAAAAAAGGAGAATCTTAAATAAATACTTTTTGGCTTTTTTCAATGCAATTTATTTTAAACTCAAAAATAAGCTCGGTAGTCCAAACATTACTATTTTTTGGTGATTTATTTCTTCTTCGCGGCTTTTATCAGTTTCTTAGTAGCTTCAATCTGCCTTTGGGCTTCTTTGTGAGACTCTGATTTTTTTTCAGAATTGTCTTCGGCAATCTTAAAATATTGCATAGCCTTCTGATAATCTTTTTCGGTAAGAGCCATTTTTCCTAATGCGAGGTTAGCTCCTAAAAAATAGCCTGAATCCTTAGCCTTGCTTTCGAGGGCAAAATCAATTGTCTGCTGGTAATATTCCTTTGCTTTTACTAAATCGTTTCTGTAATTCATGCTGATATAACCCAATATATAAGCCGCGTATCGCCCGGAGGTGCCTTCATAACCCGGCTTGCCGGAATTAACATTATTCAATAATTCCTGAGATAAACTCTCTGCTTCGTCGGCTTTCCCTAAAACAAAGGCCGTACGGGCTGCATAACGATGAAAAAAGGAATTATTAGGATACATGCTGTGCATTTGTGTGGCTATATAATAGGCTTTCTGATGCTGGTTCTCCATTGAATAAATCTGCATCAAAAAATATTTAGCCTCCATACGAGTATAAAAGGCATTCTGTGCTACATACTCCAGCTGCTTTATGCCATCATTCTTCACACCCTTTCTGAAAAATATTAACATGGGCTTTAAGGAAGGATAATTTTCCGGAATCCATTTAGAATAATAGTTATACAAACCATCGCCAATAGCTAATTCAGGACTAAAATCTCCGAAACCTCTGCACTTCTCCAGGTATTTCATTGCTTGCTTGCTTGCCCAGGCAGCCTTTATCCAGTTTTCTCTCTCGGAATGTAAGCGTCCTTTTACTGCATAGGCAGCTGCCATAAAAAATGCGGCTTCCTTATCATCTTCATCATCATCTAACATTTCATCAGCCATGTCAATGGCTTTATCCATATTATTGAAACAGGCATCGTCGTATTTCTCATTTTTACTATCAGGCAAAATCTTCCACCATTCATTAAGCCCGATTAAGAAATAGCCAATTGGATGCTCAGGATATTTCACTATCAACCATTTAAAGTCACGCTCTGCGGCATCATAATTAAAATTATACATATTATTAATGGCCTGCGTGGTTTCTATCTGAATCGCACGATTGGCCAGTAATACCTCATGATGTTTTTTCTTGGTACTACCTCCAAACCACGAAAATTGCGCCTCTGCTGCCTGCGCCACCATCAACAAAATCAACCAGCTATATTTTAATTTCATTTCGATCAATATTTTCAGATTAACGAAGAGAGTAAAAATAAAATTGCAAAACTTAAAATTTTCTTAAAATTATTTTTCTATTGCAAAATTACTAAATTGCAGCCGATATTCCGGCAATCTGATTTTTCATTTGCCAACAATTACTTATGAAGCAAATCAAAGACAAAAATTTTGTTCCATTCATTGAATCACAAGCGCTTCAGGCTCGTATCAAAGAACTCGCACAACAACTAAACAAAGATTATGTCGGAAAAAATCCCCTATTGATTGGTGTGTTAAACGGTTCGTTTATGTTTATCGGAGATCTGTTTAAATCAATTGATATTGAATGTGAAATAACCTTCATAAGAGTGGCCTCTTACCAAAGCACTGAGTCAACAGGACAGGTAAAGCAGATTTTAGGTTTGAAAGAAGACATTAAAAACAGACACGTTATTATTGTAGAAGATATTGTAGATACCGGCATGACCATGCAGGAAGTGCTCGGAAATCTAGCCTCGCAAAAACCTGCTTCTATCAAGATAATGACTTTGCTGTACAAGCCGGATGCATTAAAAGTACCTTTGAAAGTAGACTATGTAGGATTTGAGATAGAAACTAAATTTGTGGTAGGTTATGGACTGGATTATGATGGAATAGGAAGAAATTTAGATGCTATCTATGTATTGGCTGAAGATAATTGATTTCAGACTTTTGTCTGAAATCAATTAAAACTCCTTACGGCTTCACTACCAAAACCACCTGATTCTTATCAGCCTTTACAATTTTCTTCTTAAAATCTACCCATTCGTTATATGCAGCTGCCGAATGACGCCCCTTATACATACTAAGCTCACGATTATAAGTAATTACATCATCTTTCATTTCAACCTTCGCCGAATACCGACCGAATTTGGTTTCAATTTTTATCGGTTCAGGCAAATATTCTGCTGCATAGCCCTTTGGAATCTTGAATGAAATATTATCAATATCAAGGTAGTTGCTATGTAAATCCAGTTCTGTCTTTCTGTTGGCATTCACTATTGGCAAGCTACGCTGCTGGTTCAGAACATTAGGCGTTATGAATAACCTTGCGCCGCTTTTATTGGCTATATTGCGCAAATGAAGGCTTAGTTTTTCCTCAACTGTCGGCATTTTTTCCTTCTTTTCTTTTAACGAAAAGCTGAGGATCTCAACACTTGGAAGGCTAAGGTTCTTATAGAGCCATTTTTTCTGGTCTTCATTACTTAATGAATTGGCAACCTGCGCATAAATTTCATGCTGTAAACCTTTGTACTCGGTTCTAATTTCCGCTGTCGCTTCTCCATTCTCTTTTACTTCTATTGTTGCACTGCGCAGAAGTTGATTATCACTATGTTTATAGGTAGGAGTTCTTATCAGTTTACCACCATCTTCCGTAACTAGAACCACATTTCTGTCTCCGGTAAAACTACCTAAATAACCAAAAGGATTATCCTGACTTGTACATTCAAGCCATAGCGTATCTTTAGGCATAGGCACGCATAAAATAACGTGATTAAATTGAAACGAAGGAAAATCAGCCTTGATTTCAGCTCTTTCATTTCCTGCCCTTACTAAAGCGGCATAAGAAGGAATGCCCAAATCTTTTAACATTGCTTTCGTAAAATTTGTCAATGCCTTGCAATCACCATAACCTTTTGTAGCTACATCTGTCGCTTTCATAGATTGCCACCCTCCTATACCTAACTGAATACTTACATAGCGTGTATTGGCCTGCAGGTATTCATATACTTTTCTTACCTTGTTTGTTAAATCTGATTCATCTTTTACCAAATCTTTTAATTTGGCTACCAGTTCTGCAGGTAACTTATCTCTGTCTGAATTTAATGCGCCATAAAAGCGGCCAATATCGTTCCATGAATATATACTTCCTGTATAATCCTCTACCTTAAAATCTGTTGGACCTGTATAGACCATTGGCATTATTTCCGCATAGTTAGGGCTATTAGGCTCTCTTTCAATAGCCTTTATATTACTTACCTCCCATTTATAGTTAAATCGCCGATTATCATCTTCTTTTATATCAACTTTTGTGGGCATATTCTGCTCCTTATACCTCAATTCTAGTCCGTTAGGTAATGAAGCAGTGAAAGAAGACTTTTCAACGGCAGTAAACTCTGCGTTATCCAGTACGGCCTCCCATGTTGGGTAAAACATCATATTTTTATCGGTATACTGATATGAATAATCAATAGTATATGGATAAATAGTATGCGTTAATGAAGCTATTTTTACATAGTTGTCTTCAATAGAGTTTTGACCGGAAGATGTGCTAAAGCTCTCTATATCAGCTCTTTTTAATTTTTTTATCTGCTTACCGAAGGCATCATATATCTGTGCTTCTATATTACTTACTTTCGTAAATTTATTGTAGAATATTACCAGATTTGCATGGTTGTTACCTTTCTCATCTAAAATAGTAACAGTACCTTTTATTTTCACCACGGCTTCGCCTATGTCTCTTACATAAAACTCGGTCTCATGATTACGAACTATCGCATGGGCTTTTTCTTTCAACTCTGCCGGAATGGTCATAGCAGAAAAGTTCTGGGCAATCGTCTGAAAACTTATTAATAATAATATCAGGTATTTCATTGTCTTGTTAATTTTTCTTTAATACAATCTGCTCGTTATGTTTGGCTACAATCTTATCAAAAAACTCCTGTAATGGTCTGTATTCTTCTGTATAATACAGCGATTTCCGGAACTGAATACGACTTGTTACAGTCAGTTTATTTTCATTTACTACAATCAGATAGGTGAACTTAGCCCCATTTTCAGGAAGGCTTACGGATATATTTTTAGGTATTTCAACAATTGAATAATCTTTAGGAAGTTCATAGTTTGCAATAAAAGTTTCTTCAATAGGATAAGCAAAATCAATAGGATACAATCTTTCTTTTGCCTTCAGTAAATTTTCCTTCTGTCCTTCTGAAAGCATAGGTTTCAAATAAAGCATATTGCCCGCTTTTGTCACATAATCAGTTAATGTTACCTGATACTGAGCTTCCATCGGTGCTTCGACTTCATTAGTATTAATAAAATCTGCTTTTTCGATTATCCAGGTAGCATTTTCTTTTTTTGCCTCCTCTAAATATTCCTCCGGGCCTTTATCTTTAAATTCTATTTTTGCACTTAAACCACTATAGCCGCCATAAGATTTAGCTAAACTTCCTTTCATTTCACCCTCAGCATCAATAAGCAGATTTACCCTTTTGAATTTAATATCTCTTTCTGTAGGTACAATTGTAACAAATCTGCCATTTGTTGGATGAACCAGCCAGCCTTTACCATTAAGGCAGTAGGTCGGTAACATACCGAATGTCAGATATTCGTCTGTGGCATCCATCAAAAAATCCTTTCCATTTCTTTCGATATGCGCTACTACATAATTGAATCTTTTCAGCAAAGCATATTGCTCATGAATTTTGCCATGCCCCCTGGTACTTAAAATAACGGGATTGGCATCGAAATCTATCTCTCTTAACAGCGCAATCAATAATAAATTTATATCTGCCGCATCGCCATTATGCGATTCCAGTACTTTTTTCAGATTCTCTGTATAGAGATTATACCTTTTATTCCACTTTACATTTTTCCGGATAAATTCAAAAGCGGCTTTCAGGCGGGCATCTGAATCAGTATACTTAGCCTCAATCTCCCTGGCTATACTCTTAAGAAAACCTGTTCGTTGATTCAGTTCGCCAAACATATCTCTTTCAATCATAGTACGGTTAAGTGATGGATAGTCTAAAGAAAAATTTCTGTTGAGGATAGTCGGCCATGCGATACTCGACAACTCAAAATCAATTTTCGAAAAATAGTCTCCAACATTAGTAAGATAAGCTTCATTTCTGAAAGCCGGAGCATCCTTTACGACAAATCTTTGAAAAAGTGCCGTAGTATTATAAGAATTAAGCGAGACATTAATCTCTTTAGATTGATTGGCTGTCAGACTTAAATAGCCGGACATCAGCATTTTATAGTTAAAATATGATGGGATAGTAATTTCATAAATACTCCATGCAACCGGATGCTCTCCTTGAAAAGTCCATGTTGCAGGGCTACCAGTTATCGAGAAAGGGGTATCAATCGTATAGGTAAAATCAATAACGGACCCTTCTTTTACATTAGGCATTGTTATTTTTATATTCTGAACATTCCCGACTGGCTTCTCCATGAAAATAGACTCTTTGCTTAGTATATCCTTTTTTATTTCGCCATTTTCAAGATTATATGTAAAACCTTTAATATCTGATATAATCTGATCTTTTCCATAACCACCCTTTATTAATTGTTCTGAAATTGTACCTAAATCAAGGGCAGATTTTTTAAAAATTTTAATCCTCCTATGATATACAAAATGCGTATAAATCATCCCCGATTTAAGCTCAAAACTTGTCTGACCATAATTATATAACAAAACTGCATCAGTCGTGGAATCTTTATCATAAGATTGCATTTCAATCTCTGTCCGATTAAATTCTCCGAATATAATATTAGGTTCAGATATTTCCTGAGCATAAAGAAGATGAGCACAGTTAATCATCCAAATGAGAAGTGCAGTTTTTTTCATTAATAAGATTAGTCAATTTTTCTTTAATACAATCTGTTCCTGATGTTTTGTTACAATCTTATCAAAAAACTCCCGTAAGAAGGGATATTCATCCGCATAATAGATGGCTTTGCGCAACTGAATGCGGCTTGTTAATGTAATCTTATTCTCATTTATCACAGTTGCATAAGTGAATCTTCCGGCATCTCCGGGAAGTGTAAGAGAAATATTTTTAGGCAACTCTACTATAGCATATTCCTTCGGAAATTCATAAGTAGCCATAAAAGTATCTTCTATCTGATACGCAAAATCAACCGGATACAGGCGCTCTTTTGCTTTTAATAAATTCTCTTTTTGTCCCTCC
>CALRLS020000289.1:0-6929 GCA_943368815.1 Cyanobium sp. NIES-981 | reverse complement strand
TCATTAAAACTGATTCGTCCGTCATTAAAAACGATTCTTCAGGGACTAAAAAAGATACAGGAGAACAGATTTTTAATTTTTATGCGGTTACATCTCCAGACATTAATTTTCACTTTCCTTCGCATAGTATCGTGATGATGCCTGTTAGTAATGTTGGAATTGATAAGGGAGTAGCCAATAGCTTTTGTGAATATTGGCTTTATACCAAATCAGGCGAGTTGGTCTGCTATTGCAAAAATACAGTGAGCGGACTGCATCCTGTCTATGGCAATAGTTTCAATGCCAATAACCATGTGGAGCAATTCAAAAAGAAGATTGGCTACGGAGAATACCGACTGGTGTATAAGAATATTTCTAAAGCACCTGTGAAACAGGATTTGATTTTTGGTCTGATTGCCAATAACGGAAAAGACCAGATTGATACAAAAGTATTGAGCGGAGAAACAAAAGAATATTGGATTAGTATATATCCTTCTAACAGTGAATTTAAGCTGAATAATAATAATAAGGAGCCAATGTAAGTGGTATGAAGAAGATTTCTCAATTCCAAAACGGTTTATCCCGTAGGGACGTTATATCGGTAGAAAACAATGAACCTGTTTAAACTTTTTATTTTATGACGAAAAAGCGCCATTTGGAGTCGAAAGAAATAAGTTTAAACAGGTTCAATATTGACATATAATCGAAGTCCCGTAGGGACGATATATTGTTTTTAATATACCTTCCCTACGGGACTTAAAATTTGACTTTGTTGTTTCTTTCTACCAATTTAACATCCCTATGGGATAAGTACTCGTCGCGTGCAATCTCAATACGCCTTTAATGCCTCTACCAATATACCATTCTCCGCATCAGTACCTACCGAAATACGGATACAGCCCTCGCATAATTGCACATTTGAGCGGTCTCTGGTAATAATTTTTCTATCAATCAGGTATTTAAAAATAGCCTTGGCATCATCAAATTTTACCAATAACTGATTCGAATCAGATGGATAAATGTGTTTCACTATTGTTAAATCTCCTAATAGGCTGATTAAATTTGTACGGGCTTTCAGAATTTCTTTTACATAGTTATTCTTCTTATCCTCATTATCTAGGGCCTCTAAAATCAAGGCCTGCGTTACGGCATTGAGGTTATAGGGGTATTTGATTTTATTCAGAATCCTGATTAAATCTTCCGAAGCAAAAGCCATTCCGAAACGTAAAGCCGCCAATCCCCATGCTTTGGAGAACGTCTGCAATACTACAAGGTTAGGATATATATCTAATAATTTCGTGAATGATTCAGCCTCAGTAAAATCAATATAGGCTTCATCTACTATTACCAAACCTGTTTTGAAAGTATCCAGAATCTGAATAACGGATTCACGTTTTACGACATTTCCTGATGGATTGTTAGGTGAACATACCCATATTAATTTTGTATGCTCATTAACAGCCGCTAATACTGCTTCAAGGTCTATCTGGAAATCAGGGCTTAGCGAAACTTGTATAACAGAAGTATTCTGAATGTCAGCACATACTTTATACATGCCGTAAGTCGGCGGCATGGTAATGATATTATCTTCCTTAGGCTCGCAGGTAGAGCGAATCAATAAGTCAATGGCTTCATCAGAACCATTACCCAGGAAAATCTGCGTCGGACGAACACCTTTAATGATTGCCAGTTTTTCTTTGATTTCTGCCTGATAAGGGTCAGGGTAACGATTATAATTGCCATTAATAACAGCCCCAAAGGGGTTTTCGTTGGCATCTAAAAAAACACCCTCTTTTCCGGTATACTCATCGCGGGCAGAAGCATAAGGCGTTAATGTAAGAATATGAGGACGAATAATATTGTCTAATGAGAACATAGAATTTTATTTAGTGATTTAGTGATTTAGCGATTGAGTGATTAAGTGTCTTATTATAAATTTATCTTTTTGAGATAGTATCCATTTTTTTTAATCACTAAATCACACATTCGCTCAATCACTCAATGAATTATTTCGGTGCCATTCTGATAGCGCCATCGAGGCGTATTACTTCTCCATTCAGCATGGTGTTTTCTACTATACTTTGTGCCAGTTGTGCATATTCATCAGGTCGGCCCAAGCGTGGGGGGAATGGTACTTGCTGTCCCAGTGATAATTGTGCTTCTTCCGGCAAAGAGGCCATCAAAGGGGTTTTAAAAATGCCCGGTGCGATGGTCATTACTCTGATACCATTTCTTGATAAATCACGGGCTATGGGTAATGTCATGGCTACAATGCCACCTTTTGAGGCAGAATAAGCCGCCTGTCCTATTTGCCCATCATAAGCAGCTACAGAAGCTGTATTGATAATTACGCCTCTTTCTCCTTCTTCGTTTGCTGTATTGTTCGACATCTCGAAAGCCGCCAGACGAATCATATTAAAAGAACCCACCAGATTGATATTGATGATTTTCTGAAAATGTGCCAGCGAATGAGGGCCTTCTTTACCAACCGTTCTGGCAGGTGGCGCAATACCTGCGCAATTCACCAGTATATGAATGGCCTTGAAACGGGCTACGGCCTGGCTCATCACCTTTTGCGCATCTTTTTCAGACGATACATCACATTTGACAAATTTTGCCTTCCGACCCAATTGGCCTGCTAAGGCTTTGCCCTTTTCCTCGTTCAAATCTACAATAATGGCATTGGCACCTGCTTTTACGAACCTTCTCACTACCGCCTCTCCTAAGCCTGATGCCCCTCCGGTAACTACGGCTGTTAATCCTTTTAGTTGCATATAAATAGATAAAAAAGAAAATTATTATTGGTAGCGCTTTATTGTCGTTAAATTTGCCACAAAATTTGAAAAGAATCTTATGTTATCCAAAGAAAATATTGCAGAATACTTCAAGACCCTGCAAAACAATATATGTGAAGCCATAGAAAATACGGATGGCAAGGGTAAATTTCAGGAAGACCTATGGCAACACCATAGCGGAGGGGGTGGACGTACCCGCGTAATAACTGACGGAAATATTATAGCAAAAGGTGGTGTAAACTTCTCGGCTGTTTCAGGGGGGGTATCAGAGGCGCTTCAGAAGCAGCTCAATCTGGCTGAGAAATCAGATTATTTTGCTACCGGAGTTTCTATTGTGCAACATCCCATTAGCCCTATGGTACCCATCATTCACATGAATGTGCGCTACTTTGAGTTATCGAATGGCACCTGCTGGTTTGGTGGTGGCATTGATTTAACCCCACATTATGTGGTAGAAGAAGATGCCAAATGGTTTCATGCACAATTAAAGAATGCCTGCGACAAGCATTCAACAGAATATTACCCTAAATATAAAGAGTGGGCTGATAATTACTTTTTCATTCCACATAGAAACGAAACCCGTGGTGTTGGGGGGATATTCTTTGATTATCTGAAACCTAAGGAAGAATCATCAAAAGAAGATTTATTTGCCTTTGTGCAATCGGTAGGAGAGAGCTTTGCACCTATTTATACACACCTGATGGCGAAGAACAGTCTACTGCCTTATGGAGAACATGAAACCAACTGGCAGATGCTCCGTAGGGGACGATATGTAGAGTTTAATCTGGTTTGGGACAGAGGTACAAAGTTTGGACTGGAAACAAATGGCCGGACTGAATCAATCTTAATGAGTTTACCCCCGGTTGCTAATTGGGTATATGATTACCAAGCCGAAGCAGGAAGTGAGGAAGAGAAGACTTTGGGTCTATTAAAGAAAGGGATTGATTGGATGTAGTTAGCGTGTCACGCCTATACTCGGACGAGAACGGGCGTGGCTCGGTTAATTGGGTAGAATATTCCAACGCTTATTTGAAAATAATTGATAGTTTGTATGAGCGCCTAAAGGTGTGCCACGGCCTTGTTCGGACGAGTATAGCCGTGACACACTGATTCAATTACTTTACTCCTTCGGTTTCTTATTCAATTCGTCTTCAATATATTTATCTACCATTTTCTCTAAAATAGCCATGGTAACAGTTCCTTGCGATAATACCAAATCGTGAAAGGCTCTTACATCAAACTTATCTTTCAAGAGAAGCTCTGCTTTTTTACGTTGGTTTTTAATGGTTATCTCTCCGATTTTATAGGCTAAGGCCTGTCCCGGCCATGAGATATAGCGGTTGATTTCAGTATTGACCTCATGGAGTGAAAGAGCGGTATTATCAGCTAAGAAACTAACGGCCTGTTCTCTTGTCCAGTCTTTATCGTGAATACCTACATCAATTACTAATCTACACGCGCGCCACATTTCGTAGGTAAGGCGACCGAAAAGGCTATAAGGGTCTTTGTATAGGCCTAGTTCATAACCAAGATACTCACCATAAAGTCCCCAGCCTTCACCATAAGCATTTACGTAGAGGTTTCTTCTGAACTCCGGTAGATTATCTAATTCCTGCGTCAGCGATATTTGCAAATGATGCCCAGGAACGGCTTCATGTAGAGTCAGCGCTTCGAGGGTGTATAAAGTACGACTTGGCAGATTGTAAAGGTTAACCCAGTAATTTCCTGCGTTTTTTGATTTTATAGAGGCACCACTATATCTCCCTGCCGTATAAGTAGGCGCAAGGTAATCGGGTACTTGTACTACCCCATAAGGCTGGCGGGGTAATTTACCGAATAGGAGCGGGAGTTTACCATCAATTTTTTTGGCAATGTACGAAGCCTCTTTTAACAGCTGCTCGCCAGAGGTCGGATAAAACTTAGGGTCGTTTCTCAGATAATTGATAAAGTCTTTGATAGAGCCTTTGAATTTTACATCGTCTAATACCTGCTGCATTTCCTTTTTAATACGCTCAACTTCCTGCAAGCCTATATTATATATTTCGTCAGGGGTTTTATTGGTAGTGGTATAATGCTTTACTTTTTCGGCATAATACTTTTTACCATTCGGAAAATGAGAGGCACCCAGAGTAATCCGGGTTTTTGGGTGGTATTCTTTCTCAAAAAAAATACTGATTTTCTGAAAGGCTGGAATCACACGTTCTGCAATCAGTTTCTGGCCTTCTGCTTTGATATTTACCCAGTCTTCTTGTGAAATAACAACAGGCTTCTCTTTAAAAGGTTGCCAGAAGGCAGATTTTTCATAATTATCTACAATCTGACTATTATAAGTTGCCTCATAGCCTTTCAGGGCAACACCAGGTTGGGAGATGCCTAAAGCCAAACCTTTTCTCATTAAATCCAGATTTTCATCAACAAACAATGGTATACCCCTTAATGAAGTGAGGTAACGCTCCAACTCCTTTTTCGTAGCATATTTGCGGGAACCTATGCCCGGCAGGCCTGTATGAAAGCCCGCATCAGCAAGAATCGGATTGAGGTATTCTTTGTATTCATAAGAGATTATCTCATCGTTGAGGCTATATTTCAGCAAAGCTAAATTTATCTGGTCGTCAAACGATAAGCTATTTGCATCAAGACTATTGAGTTTATCATATTCCTTTTTGTAGAACTGGTACCTGCGCAGATAATCTTCTTCTCTGTTAGGGCCAAAGGGGTAAGACGTATTAACAGAATCGCTGAGGGCTGATTCCTGTTTATTGAATGCTTTCATCTCATCCAGCACTGCGCTGATTGTACTGTTTTGGACAGGAGTTTGGGAGAGAGCCGATGAAGCATAAAAACAGAGCAATAGAAAGAAGAAATATCTTTTCATAGAGTGGTTTGTAAAAGTGGTTTTTAGAATCCGAAGATAAGGAAAAATTGAGATTTGGGAGCAATTGATATATATTTCCCGATTTTTTGAAATTTTTCTCCGTAAAATAATAAAATCACCATAGAATCATTAAAGCCCTGATAAGTAAGTTTCAGAATTGAGATAAGGTTTTACATTTGGTTTCTATCAGTAATCTTGATGTGAAGTATGAAGAAACTAATACATTTGTTTGGTATGCTTTCAATCCTGATAAGTTGCCATGACAAAAAAACTGAAATTCACCCTCTCCCAAATGCCTCATTTTCAGTGACTATAGAGGGAGATAATATCGCTATTTTTAGTTTTAATGCTAATAATAACGATATCTATACCTTTGATTTCGGCGATGGAGATATACAAACGGATGTTTTGAAAGATATAGAAAATAACAAACCAATAGAGATTAAACATATCTATAGAAGTAATGGAGATTTTACTGTCAGACTGCTTCTCAGGAATGAATATGGCATTGACCAGAAACAAAAAGTTATTGAGGCAAAAAGTATGAGTGTGGCAGATTTCAGCTATGAGATTTTAGAGAATGGAAAAATAAAGCTAAAAAATTTATCTCAAAATACAAGATATGGTCATAAATGGCTAATCGGAGAGTATGCATTTGCAAAAAAATCAGGATATTATTTCTACACCTCTACTGAAAAAGAGCCTGTAGTTGATATCGATTTAAATGGAAAATATCAAATAAGGCTTGAAGTGCCGGGACAATACACTGCCAGTATGATGGAAAAGACGGTATATATAAAAAATGCTTTGAATCAAATGACTTTTTCAGGGACTTATAATGGGGAGTCGGTAAACTTATCACTGGATGGATTACGATTTTATTATACGAACGCTGTGGAAGGAGGGGGAGTTTCGCCTTTTGGATTATCACAGAGTCTATGGGAGAATGCTGAATCAAAAATTATATATTCTAAATTTTATACTTTTCCGAATGATAACCTGATGGAACCTCTTTCTAAAGAGGGAAAGTATTCATTCATCAGACAAAGTCTCACAAGAGCAAAAGACGCTGACATTATTGAAGTGAAAGAAGAATATCTGGATCGTGATTTCTATAATAATACCTACCATTTTTATCCGATAGCCTTTTGGGTAAGATACAAAATTAAGAACAAACAACTGGACGGAGAATTAAAAGTAAGAATAATGGTAAGTGGCCTAATGTAGTGTGAATGTTTTTATAAAGGCAACCGAGTTCGATTAAGCTATTGCCCTGAAAT
>CALRLS020000288.1:0-6975 GCA_943368815.1 Cyanobium sp. NIES-981 | reverse complement strand
GGACATACTGGCGTACTGCTTTACCGGATGTTCTTAAATTTGTAAGTGAAAGTTTCCATCAAAAATAACCAGTAATAAAATTAATGAAGAAGATAAGTATACTGTTTCTGTTACTCATTTCAACATTCAGTTTTGCGCAGCAAGGGATTGTGAAAGAAAGTCTGACACTTAAAAGTAGTACTTTAGGTAAGGATGTGAAGTATAATATTTATTTACCTGCCGACTACGAGAAAAATAATCGCTTATACCCTGTATTGTATCTTTTACATGGTTATACTGACGATGAAACAGGTTGGACGCAGTTCGGGCAAACACCTGAGATTGCAGATAAAGTTATCAATAGTGGTGAAGCACCACCAATGATTATTGTAATGCCTGATGCGGGTGTAACGTGGTATATGAATACATTTGACGGAAAGACAAAATTTGAAGATTTTTTCATTAAAGAGTTTATCCCATATATCGAAACTACCTACCGGATTCGTTCTAAGAGAGAATTCAGAGCTGTAGCTGGTCTTTCAATGGGTGGTCTGGGTACTCTTCTCTATGCAATGAAACATCCGGATATGTTCACGGCGGCTGCGCCTTTAAGTGCAGCAGTGTGGACAGACGAAGAAGTTGTAACAGGAAATCAGGATCAGACACGTTATGATTACGTTTTCGGAGATTTGTATGGAAAGGGCCTTAAAGGAAAGGAGCGCTTAAGTGAGCATTATTATAAAAATGCCCCGATTAAGATTGTAGAGACAGCCAATGCGGATGATTTGAAAAAAGTAAGGTTTTATATCGATTGCGGCGACGATGATTTTCTGATTAAAGGCAATATGGCTCTACACGCCATGATGATTGACAAGAAAATTCCGCATGAATTCAGAGTAAGAGACGGAGGGCATACCTGGACATACTGGCGCACAGCCCTACCTGAAGTTTTGAAATTTGTAGGAGATAGTTTTCATAGGTAAGAAATTGAGTGAATGAGTGATTTAGTGAATGAGTGATTAATTAATATTGAATTAGCGATTTGTGTGGTAAATAAATTATTTTTTGCGACTATGTACACAAGGACACGATGTGACACAATTATTCATTAATTCGTTATTCACAATCTTCAATTAATCACTAAATCACTCATTCACTAAATCACTAAATATATTTTTTAAACATTATCCAATTTATTAACCTTAATAAAGAATGAATCGTAGAGAAGCTGTTCAGAGACTTACCCTGTTAGTAGGAGGGGTGTTATCTCCGCCGGTAATTGCCGGTGTAATGGGACAAGTACTTAATACAGGCGAAAGTGTCCTTACTACTGCCGACCAACAGGCGCTAATTGTAGAACTTGCCGACATCATCATTCCAACAACTGATACTCCGGGTGCAAAAATTGCCGGAGCAGATAAGTTTATCATCAGAGTGATGCGTGATTGTTTTGTAAAAGATGATCAGGATAAATTCTATGCAGGTCTGGCTAAATTAGATGCCGATAGCAAAACCAGATTTGGCAAAGGTTTTATAGATTTAAGCACTGCCGATAAAAATGAAATGGTGAAACAAACCATGACAAATGATAAGCCGTTCTTCCTGAGAATGAAAGAACTGACAACCGTAGGTTATTTTACTTCTGAAGTAGGTGCTACACAGGCATTGGAGTATTTACCAATTCCGGGTAGATTCGATGGCTCTGCTCCTTACAAACCAGGACAAAAGGCCTGGGCTATTTAATTCAACCTATTCACAGATAAAATTTACAGACAAAAAATGAACTTAAATATAGATGCAATTAAAGCTCAGACCTACGATGCCATTATCATTGGCTCGGGTGTAACCGGAGGTTGGGCTGCAAAAGAATTGACAGAAAAAGGATTGCGTGTAATAATGCTTGAAAAAGGCAGACAATTAGAGCACGTAACAGGATATGAAAATGCCATGAAAGACCCTTGGCAAATGCAGTATAACGGACGATTGACGAATGAACAAAAAGAAACACATCCGAAGTTATCGCGTGATTATCCATACAATGAAATGACAGAGAAATACTGGATGAACGATTCAGATTCGATGTATAAAGAAGACAAAAGATTTGACTGGTTCCGTCCGGGTATTGTGGGTGGTAAATCAATTATGTGGGGCCGTCAGTCGTATCGTCTGAGTGATATTGATTTTGAAGCAAATTTAAAAGATGGTATAGCTGTTGACTGGCCTATCCGTTATAAAGAGATAGCTCCGTGGTATTCTTACGTAGAGAAATTCGTTGGTATTTCAGGAGAAAAACTAAACCTGCCTCAATTACCTGATAGTGAGTTTTTGCCTCCGATGGAAATGTATGCCGTTGAAAAAGAAGTACGTAAACGCATTGAGAAAAATTTCCCTGGTCGTAACATGACTATTGGTCGTGTAGCCAACCTTTCGGAAGCTGCTAAAGCTCAATTAGGTGTTGGTCGTGCCTCATGTCAGTATCGTAACAAATGTTCATTGGGTTGCCCGTTCGGAGCTTATTTCAGTACACAATCATGTACACTACCTCCGGCAGCTAAAACCGGTCGTTTGACTTTACGCCCTGACTCGGTAGTAACTGAAATTATGTACGATGAAAACAAAAAACGTGCAACTGGTGTAAAAGTAACAGATGCAGTAAGCCTGCAACAAACTGAATATTTTGCGAAGATTATCTTTGTTTGCGGTAGCGCATTAGGTTCTACGGCTGTCTTACTTAACTCAAAATCAAAACGCTATCCTAATGGATTGGGTAATGATTCAGGTGAGTTAGGCCATAACCTGATGGATCACCACTTCAAGATAGGTGCTTCGGGTGTTTGGGATGACGATTTAGATAAATATACTTATGGCCGTCGTGCGAATGGTATCTATGTACCTCGCTATCGTAACATCGGTAAAGATAAACGTGATTATATCCGTGGCTTCGGTTATCAGGGTGGTGCAGGCGCAGGTCGTCAGGGATGGCAACGCAATGTGGCTGAGTTGAGCTTCGGTGCTGACTATAAAAACGAAGTAACTAAACCCGGCTTATGGACAATGGGCTTGAGTGGCTTTGGTGAAACTTTGCCATACCACGAAAACAGAATGTATTTACATGCGACAGAAAAAGACAAATGGGGTATGCCATTAGTAGTTTTCGATGCAGAATTGAAAGAAAACGAGAAGAAGATGCGTGTAGATATGATGAACGATGCCAAAGAAATGTTGGAAACCGCAGGTGTGAAAAACGTACGTGCCTATGACAACGGTTCTTACTTAGGTATGGCGATTCACGAAATGGGTACTGCCCGTATGGGTCGTGACCCGAAAACATCTGTATTGAATGGTAACAATCAGGTATGGGGTGTGCCAAACGTATTTGTAACAGATGGTGCATCAATGGTTTCGGCCTCATGCGTGAACCCTTCATTGACTTATATGGCACTTACGGCTCGTGCTGCTAATTTTGCGGTGAATGAGTTGAAGAAGAAGAATATATAATTGCTAAGCGCTGCCTTCGACTTCGCTCAGGCAACGGGCTAGTCGCAAGAATTCTTTTTTAGCATTGCTTTATTATTGAATACTTAAAGGAAGACTGTTATTTATCTTTCAGTGCTTAGACAATACTTTTAAGTATATACCACAATATCCCTAACCTCTCCGGTGATTCGCCGGAGAGGTTAATTTTATCAATTAATTCAACTTATGACTATGAAATTCTTTAGGCTAATAAGCGCTTTTGCTTTTGTGGGTTTACTATTTGTTATGAGCTGCCAACGAAAACAAGAGACTTCTCAACAGACCGGAGAAGAATTAGCCAAAGTACATTGTGCCTCCTGTCATCTTTTTCCCGAACCTGAATTATTAGATAAATCTACCTGGCAAAATATGGTTTTGCCCGAAATGGCTTTACAATTAGGTTTTCAGATAAACGGCGGTGAAATATACCCTGATATTCAGCAGGAGAAAAAGGGTGATTCAACCTATTGGGTGAGTAAATCAGTGATGAGTATTGATGATTGGAATAAGATTGTGGGCTATTATGCTGAAAAAGCACCGGAGAAAATGGCGCTACAAAACCGCCCTCCAGTAACAGAAATCAGCAGTTTATTCGATATATCAGCGAGGAACGTTCAGAAAAATGGCTTCCCTGCCACTTCTTATTTGAAGATAGATGAAGGCAACAAACAGATTTATGAAGCCAGCCTTTTTGATAGTTCATTAAATGTATTTGATAAAAACCTGAAAGCCGTTTCGTCAAGAAAACTCAATGCAACCATTGTAGATATTGATTTTGGCGAGGACTTGAAAAAGGCAGGTACACGCAACGGGTTTTTAACAAGCATAGGTATATTAACGCCGAATGATTTAAAAAAGGGCAAATTATTAGATTTTAATGCCACAACTAAAAGTAAGGCCCTGATAGACAGCCTGCAAAGACCTGTACAAAGTATATCGGTTGATTTGGATAATGATGGTTACAAGGACCAGTTGATTTGCAGTTTTGGTAATAAAAACGGGGTTCTGGCATGGTATAAAAATCTGCAGAATAAAGGCTATGCCAAAAAAGTAATCAGAGAATTACCCGGGGCTATAAAAGCTTATATCAGCGACGAAAACAAGGATGGCTTACCGGATATATGGGTACTGTTCGCCCAGGCTCAAGAGGGTATTCTTCTTTTTATGAATAAGGGCGGTGGAGAGTTTGATACTAAAGAGATTTTACGTTTTCCGTCAATATTTGGTTCAAGCTATTTTGAAATGACGGATTTGAATAGTGATGGGTACAAGGATATATTGTATGTCAATGGAGATAATGCAGATTTGACCATGAATGTGATGAAGAATTATCATGGCATACGTGGGTATTTGAACAATGGTAAAAATCAATTTAAACAGGTATTTTTCTTCCCTGTTAATGGTTGCTACAAGGCCATTGCCAGAGATTTTGACAAAGACGGAGATCTGGATATGGCCAGTGTTTCGTATTTTCCTGATACAAAGCATCAGCCGCAAGAGGGTTTTATCTATTTGGAGAATCAGGGGAAATTGAATTTTAAACCTTTTACGATTAAGGAAGTGAATGCAGGTAAGTGGTTAACATTGGATGCGGGAGATATAGATGGCGACGGCGACGAAGATATAGTGATCGGCAGCCTTAATTTAACTAAACGTTATGACCGCGACGGAGCCCAAAAAGATACGGCCTTTTTATTGCTCAGGAATCGTACAATCAAACCTTAAATTATGAAGAAAATTCTATTTCTGTGCCTGCTCACTTTTTTGGCTAAAGCCCAATCAAAAGCACCTTTTGAAACCGTGCAAAAGTAAGCGGAATAATTTGGAGAATGGAACAAGTGGAATGGAGAAAGGGTTTGTTAACCGAAAAATGTATAATTTTAAATGTAGAACCGAAAAAGGAACAAAGAGAAGATTTTGAAATCCTTCTCCTTGTTCCTTTTACCATTCTCCTTTCTTTTTACTTACACTCAGTAGTATAAGCCCACAGATGCTCGTCGAATTTTGCCCAACGGTGGTCATCTTTCAGTTTTTTCAATAGTGCAGGGCAATCCTTGTATAAAGCCAGATATGTGTCGTCATAATCATTCTTTTTTATTTTAACTGCTGTTGCATTACCCACTTTTACATAGTATGACTTATCATCACCTCCTGCCACAGTGAAAGATCCGACACCCAGGCGCATACTTTCTTTAGCTCGCGGGTCATGATAAACTTTGATTTTCTGGCTGAACGATGGATTAACCATTTGCATTAATAAGACCTCAACATCTTTCTTGATACCAACCGTAGACTTTTCAAAATAAGCATATCCTTTGTTGATGATATCCATATTTACGTTTTGGTCTTTCCATTTCTGGGTATTGAAAGTTTGTTCATAAGCATTCACAAGTTTATTGTAACCACTGGCAGGTAGATACATACTCTTGATGTCTTCAGATTGTAACTTGCGTTTTTTCTTCTCTCCGGTAGGAAGAATAACTACTTCTTCAATAAGACCTTTTTTGCGGTCAATATCATCGATAGTCCCTTCAATCTTGGTGCCGTTTTCTAAGGTGATGTAGGCAATTTCCTTACCAGAGAAACGGTCAAAGGCAGGGATAAATGACTGAGCAAAAGCAGTAACGCTGCTAAATAAACAGCAGAACAGAACGATTTTTTTCATAAGAAGCATTTAGGTTTTAAATTATAAAATTAGTTGGTAAAAGGGAAAATGGAGTATGGAAAAAGGAAACGGGATTCTTACACTTTATTTAATTGTAAATACATATTCAATACTGCGAGCTGGAAGCTCGCGCCACATTTTATATATTCCCTCTTTTCAGTTCTGCCACTGCATAATCAGCGGCACGGGCTGAGAGAGCCATATAAGTTAATGAAGGGTTCTGGCATGGTGATGATGTCATACAGGCGCCATCTGTGCAAAAAACGTTCTTCACTATATGGTGTTGATTGAATTTGTTAAAAACTGAGTTGGTGGCATTGGTACCCATTCGGGCAGTACCCATTTCATGTATACTTAAGCCGGGATGAGCCTGACTATCGAAAGCTTCGATATTAGATAGACCTGCTTTTTCCATCATGGCAACTGCCTGTTCTTTGGCATCTTTGCGCATGAGTGCCTCGTTTTCTCTATAGTGCACATCCATTTTTAGCACAGGCTGTCCCCATTTATCCTTTTTTTCGTCACTAAGTGATACTTTATTGTCATAATATGGCATACATTCACCAAAGGCATCCAATATCATTTTCCAATCACCAAAAGTAGCTACTTTTTCTTTAAATTCCGCACCCATGCCATCCATATCCATAGAGTGTTGCCAGCCATCACGCCAGGTGTATACTTCAAATCCATAGCCCCGATTAAAAGGCTGTTTTTCATACCCCGGTAAATTACGGAATCTGGGTACATATAAACCCGCAGGGTGGCGGCCGTAGTATACCTTGTCTAAATCCTTCTTGTAATCTGCCGTTGCTCCT
>CALRLS020000287.1:0-6978 GCA_943368815.1 Cyanobium sp. NIES-981 | reverse complement strand
AAAAAGCAGGAGGTTATGGTACAAGCCTGAAGGAAGACATCCGCCGTACTTATGGCGCTTATGTTGGTATGGCAGGTCGTGGAGAGCCTATTCCATTGGAGTCTAACTATTGTGAGATTGACCCTAACGGTGTGGATAAATACGGTATTCCAACGCTGCGTTATAATTATAAATGGAGCGAGAATGAGATAAAACAAGCCAAACACATGCAGGATACTTTCGAACAGATTATCCATGCCATGGGTGGTATACCAATGGGTAAAAAACCGGATGCAAGCAATAACTATGGTTTAGCTCAACCGGGTGAAATTATTCATGAAGTAGGTACAGTACGTATGGGTAGTGACCCTAAAAAGTCAGCCCTGAACGGCTGGCAGCAAGCCCATGATGTGAAAAACCTGTTTGTAGTTGATGCCGCTCCTTTTGTATCACAGGGCGACAAAAACGTAACATGGACTATCTTAGCAAGCTCATGGCGTACTTCTGATTATATCATTGATCAGGTAAAAGCAAAAAACCTTTAACAAAACCATTTTCCAGACATGAAACGTAGAGATTCACTTAAAGCACTTTCATTGGCTTCGTTGGGAATGGCTGTTATACCGGCTACTGATTTAGTAGCGGCACCACCAGACCCGAAACCGTTTAAGACTACCCCTGCCCGTATACCGGAAGAAATAGAAAGAGATAAAAAGATAGCGGCTGATAAATTCCTGACTGCCGCAGAACTGGCTACTATCGGAATTCTGGCTGATATTATTATTCCGGCAGAAGGCAAGTCGGGTAGTGCTACACAGGCAGGTGTACCTGCTTTTATAGATTTTATCGTAAAAGATATGCCACAGTATCAAACACCGATAAGAGGGGGTTTGAAATGGCTGGATAACCATAGCACCAAACGCTTCGGTAAATCTTTTGCTCTCATTACATCTAAACAGCGTATTGAAATAGTAGAAGACATTGCTTATCCTGATGATGTAAAACCGGGATTCAGCCATGGTGCAGCATTCTTCTCACAAATCCGGAATCTGACTGTGACGGGCTTCTATACTACCCGCATGGGCTTTGATGATTTAGGATACATGGGTAACACCCCTAACGATTGGCAAGGCGTACCGCAGGAAGTATTAGATAAATACGGCCTGAAATATGACCCGATTTATGATAAAAAGGATTGATAAATAGTAGTTTATAAAGCAAAAGCCCTGAAAGATATTCTTTTGGGGCTTTTGCTTTATAGGCGTTACTTTAATAATATAACTTTGTATTATCATCTTTTCATGAAATAGCAAACGCAAGGAATATTGTTTATTTTTCTATCTTCTGGCCTGTCACAGTAAATAATACAGGCAATTTTACCTGTTAAGCTAGTATATATACGCATCTGTAAAACAGGGATTTCTACTCTAAAAAAGCTGATTTTTATTTGATAGGTTTGCTATCATAATATTTTATATTATTAGCTATGCCTTTATTTATTGATAACAACGCATTTGTTGGCAATGTTTTCGCCGACCTTACTAATATCGTTGAACAAGACGGTGGTTTGGGTATGAATGATGTACCAGGCGACACATCTGTCGTAAGGGTTTCTTACACCAGAGAGCGAAGTGAGCAGGGGCCTGCCAGGGCTGATGTTTTAATTAATTCTACAGTTAGTAATATTGTTATTACAGGTGTTGATAGTAACTTTATTTATACTGATAATTTTGGTAATAGTTTTCCTATCAATACTGCTTCAGGTGTGGCCGAAGTCGTCGGAGGTATTATCAGGGTAGTTTATGACATCAATAATGCAAACGGGACTAATTATTTTGTATTTGATGTACCCGGAAACATGATTTCATTTCCGCGATGTGTGTTGCTATTTCATGAGCTTTCACATGCCCTTAATTACAATAATGGTGAAGGAAACCACGCAGCGGTAGCCGGTGGAACCGCATCACCTGCTCAGCTAGCACAGTGTGAAGTAATTGCCGAAACAGACGAAAATTTATTGAGAGCTCAGAAGGGCATGGCTCTGCGGAATGTTAATTCCCATGCGGGCGGTACAGGATTTTTAGATGGTACCTGCCCGGGTATTGCAGGTACAACCACCACTCCTACTGTTGGGTGTTATATTGCTACTGCATGTTACCAGAGTTATGATGCTCCTGAAGTTTTATTATTCCGGAGGTTTAGAGATAAAGTATTAGCAAAAACATATTTTGGGGTAAAATTCATTCAGCTTTATTATAAATACTCCCCTAAACTTGCGCAAAAGTTAAAAAATAATGCAAAAGCCAATAATTGGGTAAGAAGAACGATTTTGGATCGTATTTATCAGATTTTAAAACATTATGAGCATATCTTATAAACTTCTTTTTCTCCCGTTCTTTTTTATCTCATGTTTTAAAAATCAAAATATTATGGAAAACGAAATAATTATCAATTCTGTGGAGGTTTCGCCTATTTATCAGGTGCTTGTAAGGGGAGTAAAAGAGACCGAATTTGTACGGGTTTCCATCAACTTGACAAATACTTCCGAGAGACATTCTTATTTTGTTTTTGAAGGACTCAGGACTTTTGAATATGATAGTTCATCAAAAACTTTAAATTTATTTTTCAACGATACTCCTCAGAATGTTATTCATTCAAAACAACATCATTCCGTCAATGAATTTATTGCCAAGCAAGTTGAAATTGCTCCAAAAGCAAGTAAAATTATTGAAGTTGTCATTCCGCGTTTGATTCAAAAAATGGAACCACCATTGCCCAATCAACTTGGTTTAAGGATTAAGGAAACTGATATTTCAGGTCTGGTTAAAATAAAATGCAACTTTGCTTATGATTCTGTACCCTTAAATATCAACAAGACAGCTACACATAAAGTATTGCGGGATAGCCTGACGGATTGGGGTAAAACCATTGAAAAAACCTTTTCAGCTAAAATAATTACCAAAAAATAAACAAAAGGAGGAAGATATGCCATCAATCAACGATGTATTTAATGAACTCGTTCAGATGAATACTAATCTTAATCAGGTCAATAATAAATTGACGCAATTGCACACTGATAATGTGAGCTTAATCAACGGTATCAATACAGTTAATAGCTCCGTTTCTATTGTGAACAATACACTCAATAATGGATTTTCAAATCTCGCAACTGGCTTGCAGGCGATGATAATTCTGCAAAACTTTACGAATCAGGCTTTGGTTCATAATGATAAGCAAAACGATACAATTATTTGTGAATTGCAGAAAATATCGCAAAATACTTGTCGGATTCTAAACGAATCACATCTGCAAACGGGCCTTCAAACAAGTATAAATGCAAATATTGAAGAAGTTACGGAAATGTATGGACATGCAAATTCTGAAGCAGCATTAGCATTTAATAAACTGGCAGAGCTAAAAAATAAAATCGGCAAATGTTGCCCACCTGAGCCGCCTAAACCAGTTTGTATCAACGAGCCTTGCAAGCTGGAGTCCAAGTTAGGAGAAGGGCCAAAAGTGGATTATAATCCATATAAACCGCGAGAGGAACAAGGGCCTAAATAAACATATTATTTAAAATTGAGATATTTTAAATTTACTGATTTTGAATGCGGTCAGATAAAAAAAATACTCAATTTTGGATTTTCTTAAGAATTGAGCTGTTAGCTCGCATAATATCATTCACTTTTCTTAAGTTCTTTTGTAATTTCTCTATATTTAATTTTAAAGCGATAAAATACTCCGGTTTAAAGTTTTTTATCGCTTTAAAATTATTGACGCGGAATTTTGAAATTAAGCCTATACAAGCAGAAAAGATTAATACAACATCCTAAACCGAATAGTCTCTTCAATATCCCTAATCTCCTGCACAAATTCGTCGGTATAGCCTTTGTCAATATCCATAATCACATAACCAATCTTCTCATTGGTTTTCAGGTATTGGCCGTTGATATTGATAGAATGCTTGGCAAATATACTGTTGATTTTCGCCAGTATACCCGGTACATTTTTATGGATATGCAACAAACGGTGAGAGTCTTTCAATAATGGCAATTGCAATTCAGGGAAGTTGACACTACCCGTTGTGCTACCATTATTCATAAATTCCAACAGGCGTTCAGGTACATAGTGCCCGATGCCTTCCTGGGCTTCTTCTGTACTGCCACCAATGTGTGGAGTCAGAATCACATTCGGTAATCCTCTCAATTCATTAATAAACTCTTCGTTATTGGTCTTAGGCTCATAAGGGAATACGTCAACACCGGCACCTGCTACTTTGCCTTCTTTAATGGCTTCTACCAAAGCAGGTACATCAACTACATGGCCACGGGCAAGATTCAGGAATATGACACCTTTCTTCATCAACTCAAACTCGCGTTTGCCAAAAATATTGGTATTATCCTTACGGCCGTCAATATGCATACTTACTACGTCGGCTACTCTTAGTACTTCTTCAAGCGAGCGGCATTTTTTGGCATTACCAATAGGCATTTTATCTACAATATCGTAGAAGTATACTTCCATGCCTAATGCCTCACCAATAACCGATAATTGTGTGCCTATATGGCCATAGCCTATCAGACCTAGTTTCTTTCCACGCACTTCAAAGCTATTATTAGCTGATTTATCCCATTTCCCTGCATGCATACCGATGCTCTTCTCAGGAATATTACGGATGAGCATAATCATTTCACCTACTGCCAGTTCTACTACCGAACGGGTATTGCTGTATGGGGCGTTGAAAACGGCAATTCCTTTCTCGGTACTGGTTTTCAAATCAATCTGATTGGTACCAATACAGAAAGCCCCGATAAGCATGAGTTTATCGGCATTCTCCAGTACTTTTTTGGTAACGTTGGTTTTAGAGCGGAGACCCAAAATCGAAACACCTTTTATTTTCTCTGCCAGTTCGGCCTCATCCATCGCTCCTTTATGAAACTCAACGTCAAATCCTTCAAATTTGAATGATTCTACAGCTACTGGGTGCACGTTCTCTAATAAAAGCACTTTGATACGGCTCTTAGGATAAGACTGGCTACGAGGCAGTTTATTAAGGTATAGAAATTCATCTAAAGACGGCACCACGTGGTCGGCTTTGGCAACTACTTTTTCACGCTCTACGTTTTCTGTAAAAGCATAGAAACGATTGGCCAAACCTGAAGCTCTTAGTTCATAATCGGTATAACCGTCGCCAATGGCATAAACATCACCATCCAGATTTAAGGAACCTAAAAGCTTTACTTTGCCTTTGGCGTGTGCTAATACGTTGTTGTTATCTACACCTGTGATATTCCCTTCTTCATCAAACTCAAAAGTATTGGCGTAGACATTCTCCTGTTTCAGTCCCATTTCTGTTACAACAGGCACAATAAACTCTTTGAAACCACCTGAAACTATCAGGATATTATCGGCATATTCGCGAAGAAATTTCTCATTTCTCTGGAATGAATCTGATACTTTAGTGTGTAGGAAATCAACTAATATGTCGATATGTGTACGGTTGGCTTTCAGTAAGTCAATTCTTCTGCTTAGGGCTTCAGAAAATGAAATCTCACCATTCATGCCCATTTCGGTCAGTTTTCTGATTTCGCCCACAATTTTTTCCTGATTGGCATTGCCTGCCAGGGCGATATTGGCTAATTCGTCCAGTCCTTCTACTTTAGTAAAAGTGCTGTCGAAATCTATAATAAAATAAGGATTATTCATGAATCACTAAATATCTATAAACTAGGTATTAATTAAAGTCTGATTATTACAAAATGCTTATTGAGGGTTTTCCAAAGCAATCTTAATATGCCCAAGATGATGCACACAATGCCATGCCGCCATATGTAGGGCTTGCGCTAAGGTCAGGTTCATCTGACGACCTACGTGAAAAAAGGTTTTGTTGAAATCTTCGGAGGACATGGATTTCAGTAAATGTGTCCATCGTTTATGTGTAGCTATCAAAAGTAATAGTGCGTCTGCCAGAGGTACACCTGGCACTTCCGGATTATTTGCCCAGCCGTTTATATTGGGGCCATAGCCTTGTGGGTTATCTTCGCACAATGCCTGTTTGAAACGAGCAAAATGCAGTATGTGCATATCAGAGATATGAACTACTAAGCTATGGATATTCCAGGCTCCCTCACGATACGACTTCGCCAGATCTTCTGTCGAAAGATTCGTAGTCAGCTCTTCAAATTTGGCTGGATATTGCTCTATGATACCAATGTTTTTCGCTATCTCTTCATTAGAATAGCTGATTTCCGGTACCCATTTACCGATTGGAAACTTGCGCTCTTCGAGAGTCATTGCTTTAGGGAGGTTTTGTTGCAAAACAAATTTACAGACTATTTTAGTAGTAAAAGTGAGCGCATCTATTGATTTTCAATAATTAAATAAATAGTCAAGAATTTTCTTGATATAATACAAAATGAAGCTGTTTGAACTTTTAATTTAGTGCCTAGAATGAGTGAAAACTAGCCATTCGCAGGCTAAAGGAATAAGTTTAAACAGGTTCAATATCAATAGTCGATGAAGAATATATGCAAATATAGTAATTTCTTTGCAATTAAGGAACCGGATCATAACCATGACCACCCCAGGGATGGCAACGCCCGATGCGTTTGATTGTGAGTAGCAAACCCTTGAAAAAACCATATTTCTGAAATGCCTCTACCGAGTATTGAGAGCAGGTGGGTGTATAGCGGCAGGAAGCAGGAAACCAGGGCGAAATGCCGGCCTGATAAAGACGAACTAAAAATATGGCAACGTATTTCATGGCTTATTCAAATGAAATATATAGAGTAACTGTATGTGTAGTAAGGCGGTCAACGCCTGCGATGGCAGTACCGCGGGCAGTAACAGGATTCACCAGATTTACTAAACCGTGAGAGAAATGTAATTCCGGAGAGAACTTGAAATATTCTCTGAAAATCTCGATTCCGGTACCGTATTCAAGACTGAAATCATTGTTTTTGGTCGTAAACTGTTGTCTGTTCCTTCTGTTTACAGCGT
>CALRLS020000286.1:0-7021 GCA_943368815.1 Cyanobium sp. NIES-981 | reverse complement strand
CGTACAATTCCGGAAAAATGCGCTTCTCTGTTCCCGGCTTCTATGTCATATATAAAGTAGGTTGCTCCACCGTGATTATCCAATGCCACAATATGTAGTTGATAGGTTCCTTTCCCGTCCGGGAGTTTCCATCTAGCCTCGTGAGGAATGGTTGATGATGGCGCAAAATCTCCTCCGGTAACATGCCATTTGTAGTTTAATGGATGTCCGTCTTCATCTATGGCATCTAATTTCATTGCCAGTACAGCACCGGGGGCACTCCGTAATACAAATTTGTTTTCTTCAAATGCCATTGCCCGACGAATGGCAGGATTAGTATTAGGTAAAGTAATGTCAATCCATTCCTGTGAACTAAAACTAGTAGAGATGGATGTTGCTTCGCATTTTGCTATAATCTCTCCTCTTTTTGTATAGGGCAATATAAATTCACCTCCGGTATTGCATCTGACCCCATTTTCATTGCCTATATTAACTGTAGTGAAAATTTCAACACCCATAACCAGTTGCCTGTAGAATCCCGGAATTTTATCTTTTTGTAGTGCTTTTCCTGCAACGTACTGTCGGGGCAGGTTAATTGTCAGAGGGCCGGGATGATTGGTATAACTTCTTACCTCGATTGTATAAGAGGTAGTACCAAAGCCATCTTTTTCAAAAGTGACCCGATATTTACCTGCTTTTAACTCTTTTGTCCGGTAGCTTCCGTCGAAATCAGTCATCGTTTTTTCTTTAAGATGATTTAAAGAATCATAGAATGTCACAATTACATCCGGAATGCTAATGCTCACATCTTTATTGTCTTTTTTATTTACTTTTACAACTACAAACCCACTTACTATCCCTTGCGGACTCGGCGATGCAATTGATTTTAATTCAGTATTTTTACAGCTTATTACACCATAGATAATTACTGCAGCTAACAGTATTAATCCTTTCAGAGAGATTACTTTTTTCAGTGTCTTCATGTGCTGATTGCGTTTAAGTTAGTACAGTAAATGTAAGCTATTGATTATTAGTATTTTAGAGTAGTTTTACGTATAGTAGACAGGTGTTTTTACTTGTTTTTCAAGAGAAATATGCTATCTTGTTGAGAAGTAAGGTGACTAACTAAAAAAGAAGTGTAGGTTCGAACAAAGCACTAAGGCTCAGAAGACCTGAAGATTTTTCGAATGAACCGTTTGTTAGCCATAAAGACTGAAAGTTATTGCGTAATCATGATTGCTGCCAAATAATAGCTTGTCAAATCAAATCCGGCTACCCTCCAATCACCTTTAAACCTGTTTTATTAAATTGAGAGAATAAACACTAAATGCTGTTTCTCATTTTCCATCACCGCTACACAAAACCATTTGTCCCATTTGCCCCGCTTTTTGTCGTTTTTGCACCGTGAGCATTTGAATGGTAGATAGTAGTTTTGTAAGAGCATGTTTAAATTTTGTTTTTCTGGCCGAAAAGAGTAGATTTTTTAGCTAGACAAGGAACATTTTGCAGATGTAGCCAGCAGCTACATCGAAAAAATGTGACGCAGTATAGCTGAAAAAGCTGCCTTTGCAGGCCGAAACATAATTTTTAAACATGCTCTAACATCAAAAATAATGCTTTCAGATACATGCAATCTATAGAAATCAGCCAGCCTAAACCTAAGTTTAAAAATATTGGTCGTATAGAATTTATAGCCATGATGGCCTGTATTGAACTGCTTACAGCATTGGCTATTGATATTATGTTGCCAACATTTGGGTCTATCCGAGAGAGGTTTAATTTAGGCGCGGAGTCGACGGCTACGGCAAAGCTTGTAACTTTTTTCTTTTTTGGTCAATGCTTTCAGTTGATTTTTGGTTATCTGGCTGATAGATACGGGCGTATTCCTGTGCTAAGGATAGGGTTTCTATTATACTTAAGTGGCTGTATTGGAGGGGTATTGGCCCCCGGTATGTCTTGGTTATTGGCAGCTCGTTTTGTTATGGGTATGGGTTCGTCGGCTATGTTTGTGGGTGTGCTTGCCTGTGTGAGAGACAGGTTTGTAGGCAATGAAATGGCCCGCACCATGTCGCTTATTTTCACCATCTTCCTGATTGTTCCGGTGGTAGCTCCCTTGTTAGGCGCTGCTATATTGTCGGTAAGTAGTTGGCAGGTCGTTTTTCTAACACCTGCAGTTTTTGCAGTTATCATTTTTGTATGGTCTTTACGATTAAGCGAATCTGCCCCTGCAGAGAGCCGCAAGAGTGCAAATCTTACGTCCGTTTTCCGGTCTTTCAGAGAGGTATTCATGAACCGGATATTTGTGAGATATACGGGCATAACTACTATTTTATTCTCCGCCTTTATTTCATACGTGGGTAGTTCTGAGCGGATTATCGGTACGCTCTATCATCAACCGCATCTTTTTGTCTTTATCTTCGGCGCTATCGGGCTTTCGATGAGTATCTCTTCACTTATTAATTCACGTGTTGTAGGGTGGCTTGGAGCAAAACGTACGCTTCGCTTACTGTTATCTATATACGTCAGTCTGGCAGCTTTGCTGTTGGTTCTTACGCTGAGTTCTAAGGAACCGATAAATCTGTTTTTATTATTTACGATTGTGGGCTTATTGCAAAGTGTGAATCTGGCAATTGAGCCGAATAGCAGTTCACTGGCACTTGAACCAATGGGCGACAGGGCAGGCACTGCCGCTTCAATCTACGGGACTTCGTATCTGGTAATAGGGTCATTTGGTGGCTCGCTCATCGATAGTATGCTGACACATTCGGTTCTACCGCTTACTATTGCATATTTTGCAGGTGGCCTGATTGCTCTGGGGATTTTCTTTTTCAGGAGGAAGTGAGGGAGCATGTGGGGCATGGGGCAGAGGGCATGGGGCAATGGGAATAAGTAATTGTGAATGGTGAATTAGCGAATAATTGGTAAGCTTAAGTAATTACGGCAACTCTTCGCCGCTTTGCTGCTTGATAATGCCTGCAGCAGGAAATCAGGTTTGATAGCTTTCGGATAAAATTAAATCTTTATCAATACTGCTGTGGCTAAAGGTGGAGGCGTCGGCTAATCCGGCGAATGCGGCTTTTTTCTCTTCATTTTCGCCTTTATTAAATACAGAAAAGGTTTTCCAATCTACTACTGCTATATTTCTGGTTCTGTCAATGATTCCACCACAATCCAGTTTTAAGGAATCCAGCCGATAATCATAAATAAGTTCAAGGCTTATGGATGGTTGGTTTTTGGGGTAGAATGTCCAGGTGATTTTCATATGGGAATAATTATTGTGTGAATATAATATATTTCATAGAATTCGTTCAACTGAAAATTTTAACATGATTATAAAGTGAAGCTACTTTTTCATAATGCCTAATTCGATTAAGATTTTTCTTTCTATTATTCTATCAGGATGGTTAATTGAAAAAATCTTCAATGTAGCTTCTCCAATTTCTGTTTTTGCTGAGATTCCACCACTGCTATTCAATTCAAAATGGTCACTCCAATAATCTAGCCTCGGGTGGAAAAAGCGAGTAAAATCAAAAGAATTATATAAATATGTTCCCAAGTCAGAGCCCTTATATCGATTACAATCAGGACAAGCGTAAGCAAGGTTTTGAAAATTTGATTTCCCTCCATGTTTTCGGCTTATAATATGGTCAATCTGGAAACCATAATAAGAATCTTCATCCGGAAGATGGCAATATTCACAACAGTTTCCTGACAGTTCAATAATTCTTTTCCTGAGTTCGTTCGGGATTTTTTTATTCATATCCCTTTAATTTTGCCCGGCCGCAAGATGTTGACGTGCATGTGCTTTTGAAAGCCTGATAAGGCGTTCCAGAATAAGATAATGATCAAGTTCATCTTTTTCTTCGCTGTTTAAACCTGATTCCTTTTCTTGCTCAATCAAAGTTTGCAAACGTTCCTGCGCCTCTTTAGAAGCTTTTAATTCCAGTAGCTTTGCAGGGTTCATACTTGCAATAAATTCTGCTACATCATTATAAACCTTTTGAGAAGTCATTTTTATAGTGTCTTTTTATCAAAATTAAGCTTTATCTTCAAGAAACAAAAGCCTTATGTCCTTTTTTTGGATATGAATTAAAGCTTTTTCTGCTATTATAGTTTTCATTAATGAATATCAATACACTGCTCACCTTTTGCCATTATCCAAAAAGCATATTGCACGAAAACTCAGCCTTTCAAAATAAACCCTTAAAATTTTTATAGTCTTGGTCTGAACAATTAATTTTGGTGGTGGTTATTTAATAATTAAGAAGTTGTTTAGGATTTTTGCTACGATTTAAAAATAGTGGTGTTTTGAGCGAGCCAAATCAAATGATGAAAGCATAGCATCGCTATGATTGAAATCATTTGATGCAGGCGCAGCCAAAACAACGCATTTTTAAACGAAAGGAAAAATCCGAAATAACTTCAAACCCACAAGCGCCAATACCTGTACCTTTATGAAGAGATTTTTTTGTTTGTTGCTGGGATTCTCCTTATTCTCTTATGCGCTTGCTGCCCAGGAAGTCAGCTCATTTCTGTTAAAAAAACTGGTTCGGGTGAAGTCCGTCATTGTTGATGATACAGGCAAAGAATATACTATTTTTGGTGGTGGATTCATCATAGATGGTAAATACCTGGCTACAGCATATAGTATCTATCGTCCTGTTGGTTTTAAGAAAAAGCCTAAGAGGGTGGTGGCATATTATAATTATACAGTAGATGCCAAGCAATCGCTGAAGTATGACTCTGTTGACATTGACTTGTTGTACAAATATTTTGGCAAGCAATATGATTTTTCGAAGCATGTATTTCAGGCAGATAAAATGGAAACCGATTTTATTGTACTGAAACTGAAACGGGTGATTCCGGTGAAAACGAGTGGGTTTAATTTTGAAAACAAGCTACCCAAGTATACAAGGCTGCCAATGATAGCTTTTGATAATGCACAGGGAACATTACGGAACGATACACTGATTTATCTCTTTCCGCAATATTTCAATAATGTGAAGGAATCGTATCAACTGGTGAGTTTCGGGCCGACTAAAGCCGGTTTTTCCGGCGCACCGATTTATAACGAGAGAGGGGAAATAGTATCTATTGTTCAATATGGCTTGGGAGAAATCAACGAAACCTACATTACTCAGCTAAATAAAGCGGGATGGCTTACGGATGACGATATTCTTGGTATCAGGAGAAGCTATGCCGATTTAAACCCCCATAACTTTGTATTTGGTACCAATATCAAGTATTTTCTGGATAAGTATGTGAAGGGGTTCAGGTAGGGGAAAAGTGTCAGCGAAATTTAAACAGCCGTTAAAGGGGCAGACAAAAACAAACCTTATTTCGTAATGAAAGTAAGCAATGCGGAATTGATGATAAAAAAGTAAAATGGCATGACCGATTGAATACTGAACATTCCCCTATTGGCGGGGCATAAAAGCCCTGATTTTACTAATGGCATAGAATTTTTAAAGCATTAGTATCCATACAACTATAAACAGTATTTATCATGAAAACTATAAAATTATTCGGATTAGTCATGCTGGCTCTGTTGGGCTTGCAGGCGTGCGAAAAAGGGCAGGAGGTTTCAATGCAACCGGTTACAATTTCAGAACTCACTTGTCCGGGAGCTATTTTTTCAGGAGTAGCCACGGCGGGTGTTACATATAATGGCGTGTTTACTGTGCCTTATACAGGCGGAGACGGCAGCACTTATACATCCGACAACGGTGTGTCTTCAACAGGGGTTTTTGGTCTTTCGGCTATTCTGGTTCCGGGTACCTTATCAACTGGTTCGGGTATGATTACCTATGCAGTGGCCGGAACACCCAAAGATGGCGGCACTGCTTCGTTTATAATTAATTTCGGTGGCCGGTCATGTACAGTAGCTTTTCCGGTTTCTTCTTCTCCTATGCAACCTGAGCCTGTAGGGGAATAGATTAACTAAGATATTTTGAATACGAGCCTCTGCAAAGAGGCTTTTTTTTGGCATGTAGCAGTACGCTAATTTTATCTTTTAATGGTTTATTTCTCTACAAAATCGGGGTTATATTTATAGAAGTTGTTTAGGATTATTCCTTTCGTTTAAAAAAGTGTTGTTTTGGCTGCGCCTGCATCAAATGATTTCAACCATAGCGATGCTATGCTTTCATCATTTGATTTGGCTCGCTCAAAACATCCCTATTTTTAAACAGTAACTAAAATCCTAAACAACTTCATAAACTAATAAATACCCTTTAACATGGCAATCTGTCTTTCTTTTCTTCGGGTGCCTGATGTAGAAAAAGCACTCAACTGGTATCAGGATTTGGGCTTTAAATGCCTGAGCACAAATGCCGCGCCGGGTTGTAGCCTTGATTGGGCATTGCTCGACTGGGACGGTGCACGATTTATGCTGTATCCGGACGGTAATTATGACCCGGGAGCACCAAAATATGCAGGGCTTTATTTCGTGGTCGATTCGATTGATGATTTGATAGAGCCCGTCAAAGAGAAGGCTGATGTAATAGAAGCAAATCGTATAACTGAATTCGGGAAGAAGGAGATTGTATTCAGAGATTTAAACGGTTTTCAACTTACTTTTGCGCATAATACGTAGGGTTTGTGTCTTGTTAAGAGGATATATCAACAATTACAATTAAGCAAAAGCTAACAATAAGAGCATAGGTTTAAAACCATGGGTGCTTATTTATCGTAAGTAATAAAAAAAATCGTGCGATAGAATCACACGATTTTTCACATAGTATTACAATAAATAAATCAATCCATGTTACCATGGTAATTGACCACAAATTTTAAAGTTTTTTTTTGTGATTTACAAGAAAAATAATTGAAAGTTGATGTTAGAGCAAACAATAAGCCCTGGTCTTGCCGGGGCTTATTGTTTATATTCATACCTGAAAGATTTGCTCAATTAGTTATATTAATTGTGGAGTCAGAGAATAGGCCGTCTGCAACTGGCCGTCCGCGACTGGTCGTCCACAACTAGCCGTCTGCAAATAATTTTTAAATATCAGATAAAGCAATCCGGCTTTCAAAGGGATAC
>CALRLS020000285.1:0-7054 GCA_943368815.1 Cyanobium sp. NIES-981 | reverse complement strand
TATTCAACATTTGTAGTACGCAAATTCCTTGTCCGTTAGGTGGTAACTCCCAAACATCATAACCTCTGTAATTAGTCGACACCGGGTCAACCCAGGTTGATGTATGGTCGGCAAAGTCTTTGGCTGTCAGAAAACCCCCGTTCTTTTTCATGAATGCCTCTATCGTCTGCGGTATCTCACCCTTATAAAAAGCATCACGGCCACCTTTGGCAATTTTTTCAAGTGTATTAGCCAGATTAGGATTTCTGAATATATCACCCTTCTTAGGTACTTCGCCATTCGGATAATAATGTTCTTTTACGTTAGGAAACTTGCCGTACAGACGCGGTACAGCCGCTAAAGAAGTAGCTAATTCTCCATGTACCGGAAAACCATTTCTACCATAAGAGATGGCATGTGAAAGGATTTTCTCCATAGGCAATTTGCCGAATTTCTTGTGTAATTCAAACCACCCATCCACACAACCGGGTACGTTAATGGGCAATGGGCCTGTTGAAGGCAGGTGTGTCAGTCCTCTTTTTTTCAGTTCAGCAAGAGTCAAGCTATAGGGTGATCGTCCTGAAGCATTCAGACCATACAATTTCTGAGTTTTAGCATCCCAAACTATGGCAAATAAATCTCCACCAATTCCGTTCATGTGCGGTTCTACTACGCCTTCCATGGCATTGGCAGCAATAGCGGCATCAATCGCACTGCCGCCTACCCGAAGCACTTCAATAGCTGCCTGTGTACTAAGCGGATGCGAGGTGCAAACCATCCCATTCTGAGCAATTACCTCCGAACGGGTTGAGTTGACCTTACCATACATCCGGTCTTGTGCTTTTGTTGATTGAATAAAAGAAAATAAGATAATGCAAAGGAGAATCTTTTTCATAGTGGTATTGGTTAATGCTGAGTCTTTGATGGCTTGGTTTTATAGATTGCTTACAAGAAATGGTTAAAACAAATATACTGTTTTTCCTGATTGCATAGTTTGGCTAAGTTATATTAAATGCTTATCATTCGTCAATTAGAACTTTTTATGCAACAAATGAACCTTCCATTGACTACAGGTACAATTAAGGAATTTTAACAGTCAATTTGTCAAAATATCCTTGTCCATGGTGAAAGTATTATGTTTTTTTGCGTTGTATAAGCATGTTATCTGAATCAAAATAAATAGGATGCAACCTTCAAAAGGTTTGCTCTTCGAAGAAGTTTATGAAACATCGGATTATTATTTTTCTTTGCTTATGTTCTTTTAACGCTCTTGCACAGAAAGCAAGAATGAATGACTATGGAGATGTGAAGGTAGTCTGGAATAATCATATTAAAGATTCTGTTTTCCGGGACTTTCAGGAGGGAATCAAACGCACTAAAATATTAGATGCCATTGCGCATGATATTAACAGCTATCTGGCATTGCCGGAAGACCTGTATATTACTTTTGATGAATGCCAGAGCAACAATGCATTCTATGATGAAGGGAATAAAAAAGTTACCATTTGCTATGAAATGGTCTCTTACCTCTACGAACTGTTTAAAACCAAAACGCAGAATCCAGCACAATTGAGAGAAATGGTTATTAATGCCACCCTTTTCATTTTTTACCATGAAATGGGTCATGCCCTGATAGACCTGATGGATTTGCCTGTAACCGGAAAAGAGGAAGATACCGTAGATAATTTTTCTATTTTTCTATTGGCAGATGGAAGCAAAAAAGGCTCTCAGGCAGTATTGGACGGAGCCATTGCCTTTTACCTGATGGGTGAATCAGAGAAGAATATCCCCTTGAAAAACCTTCAACTATGGGATGAACACTCGCTCGACCATCAGCGTTTTTACCATATCATTTGTATGTTATATGGCTCTAACCCTGCGCAAAACGATGCATTAATCCGAAAAAAAATGTTGCCCTCCTCAATGACTGGTCGATGTGTAGAAGACTATCAGAAAACCAAAAAAGGATGGCTGAAAGTACTGGAGCCGTGGATAAAAAAATAGGGAACTAGGCCTCACCCTCTAAATCTCCCTCTCCTGAAATAGGAGAGGGAGACTTTTAAGCCCCTCTCCCAAGGGAGAGGGGTTGAGGTGAGGTGTCAATAATTTATTTTAATCACTTCAAACCAAATCTCCCCTTCATAAACTACTGCTTTGTATTGCACACCGTCAACAATATAATAAGTTTCTCCATCTATAATCACTTGTTCGTATCCATCCGGAATACTTTCAACCAAAGCCCCAACCGGAGGCGGCACAACTTCATATTCGTTGCCATAAGTTTGGTAATATGAACCATTGTAATAATGATACTGACGACCAAAGAAAGAATATATCTGACAATCAAATGGCAATATGCTGATTCTTAAGCCAATCGGAGGGAATGCAACCCTGTAAGTATCTCCGTAAGGTCTATAATAAATACCGTTATCATAACGATAGTTGATACCACCATAATACACTGGCATACAGGATGTAGGCAGGATTCGTACTACGCTATTGCGGCGCGGTAGATTATAATATCTCCAGCTTGGGCTGCCTTGTCTGCCATCAAACCGACGGTTTTCATAGCCTCTGCGATCATATCTGTCATTATCTCTTCTGCCTCCTCTGTTGTCCCATCCGCCTCTGTTATTATCTCTGCCGCCATAAACCTGACCTCTATCGTTGTTATTATCTCTGTCGGCATAGGTTCTGTTTCTATCATTGTCGTTTCCTCTGCTTCCGTTAGCCCTGTTTCTATCGCCATCATTATCTCTGCCACCTCTGTTACCAATGCTTCCGTTAGCACTGTTTCTGTCGTTATCATTAGCTCTGCCTCCTCTGTCATTATCAGGTCGTGGTGTTTCTACTCGTCTGCTTTCAGTACGCACATCAGGCTGTACTATTCTGTCAGAACCTCTGTCAGGGCGACTCATGCCAATGTCTCCTCTATCACCTCTTCCTACTGAACCCCTATCCGGAGATGAGCCTCTGTTTTCTACTCTTGGCGATTCGGTAGGTCTTGACATCCTGCTTCCGCGACTTTCGCTTCTTTCACCCAGACTGCGGCTTTCGCTACCACCACGGTTCACAGCAACTCTGTCATTACCTCTATTATCAGAAGACCTCCTTTCAGAAGAAGCTCTCTCTCCCCTGCTCTCACCTCTACTATTACCACCTTCTCCTCTTCTCTGAGCAAAGGTATCAATAGTGCTAATACTCAATCCTGCCATCAACAAAAGTGAGGCAGCGATGGTCCCTCTCCTGATAGATAGAAGAGCAGATTGCATATCATTCTTTTTCATTTCTTTCATTGTTTCTTTATTTATAGCATATAGATGCGAATATTAATCAAATGGTTTAGTCTGATTAACAACGTTAACAATCATTAACATTGTCCAATCTTTAAACAGAAAAATCCTATCTGATTTTTTGGTCGATAGTATTTTTTTTGTGCAAAAATCACCGGACTATTTAATAATAACGCTGATAATATAGTGATTATTCTAATTAAAAAAATGATGAGGCAACGGATGAATTATTCTAAAATCCTGAAGAGTATAAACGGGTCTCTATAGCACAAAAAAGCCAACTCAAAAGAGATGGCTTTTTGCTACAACCCTAACCACTATGATGAAACAAAATCTACTTTAAAAATTTATTCCTTTGGAAAAATCCTCTGCCAAATCCGGCAGAGTGATATAGTACATATAATCCTGATACCAACAATGCTCCAACTAAAAGGATTTGTAGCGGGTAAATCAAGGCTATATTGTTGAGACTATTTCCGATTTCTAAAAACGAGTACATTTTTTTAAATATTATAAAGTTGAATGAACAATACAAAGGTCTGAAACTATCCGGATATATTTTAGAGTAAAAACCCCTAATCTTTATACGTGTTGTACGGTATTTTTCAGAAATTATTTCCGATTAACACCAAAAGCAGTCAGTCAGGATGAAATAACCTTTAAAAAGTATCCGCACCAGACATATGAATAGGGCTATTCTACTCCCTTTTCAAAATTACTATTAGTTAGACGTAAAATTTATCTGAATGTTACAGAATATACGAAATTTTTTATTCTGCGGTTGTATATATCCGTCTAATTAGATACGAAAACTATTATTTTCTGATTCTCAGGCATTCAAAATAGAAGATTTGACTGAAAATCATGAAATAAATCAACATTCAGTCCACCAGTATTTTGACTACAAGCATTTTTTGACCATTATTGTAATAAATAAAATTCCGGATTGTGTTCTAATCCCATAGACCTTTAATTCCGGAGCCATAACCTAAACAATACTTCCCTGTGGGAAAGGGATACCAACTTCATTATGAAACTAAATATTACCTGGAAAATTTTTATAGGTATGACATTGGGTATCATTGTAGGATACCTGATGAATGTTTATTTAAAGTCTGACCCCGAAGCGCTTGCCTCATGGAGTGTTTACTTAAATCTGTTAAGTAAAATCTTCCTGCGCTTGATAAAAATGATTATCGGACCTCTGATTTTCTCAATTCTGACAGTAGGGATTGCTAAATTAGGTGATTTTAAAACTGTGGGACGTATCGGAGTAAAAACGCTGGGTTATTTTTATTTTGCCACTATTCTATCATTGGTGACAGGTTTAATTGCTGTTAATGTGCTTAAACCGGGTAAACTGATGCAGATTGATTTACCGGCATCAGGTGCAGAAACGGGCATTGAGTCGAAAAAGATGACGCTGGAAAACTTTTTTACACACCTTTTCCCTCAGAGTTTCTTTGAAGCGTTGGCGACTAACGAAATCTTACAGATAGTTGTATTCTCTATCTTTTTTGGTATTGCTACTGCTGCTATTGGAGACCATGGCAAGGTTATTATCAAAGGTCTGGATGCCGTTGCAGAGGTAATGTTTAAAATTGTAGGCTATGTAATGGGCTTTGCTCCTTATGCAGTTTTCGGTGCAGTTGCAGCTGTGATTGCCCAAAAAGGTTTGGGTATTCTTGGTGGATATTTATATCTTATTATCTGTTTCTTTGCTACCCTGGCATTCTTTATACTGGTCGTCTTACCGGTTATTTGTCTGTTCACCAAAGTGCAGTATTGGAAACTACTCTCTTATGTAAAAGATGCGCTGTTCTTATCTTTCAGTACTGCAAGTTCTGAGGCATCAATGCCATTGCAGATTGAACAATTGAAAAAATTCGGTGTATCAGAAAGAATCGTGAGTTTTGTTTTGCCTTTGGGTTATTCCTTCAACCTTGACGGCTCAATGATGTACATGACCTTTGCGACTGGTTTCATCGCACAGGCGTATGGGATAGATTTATCAATAGGTCAGCAGATAACAATGTTGCTTACCCTCCTGATTACAAGTAAGGGTATTGCCGGAGTACCACGCGCCTCGCTGGTAGTTATTGCAGGTACCATGTCATTATTCAACTTACCTGCCGAAGGTTTGATTCTACTCTTTGCAGTTGACTGGCTTTTAGATATGGGCCGCTCGGCTACCTCAGTAGCAGGTAATGCAGTTGCAACGGCTATAGTTGCCAAGTGGGAGAATGAACTTGGGCCTTCAAGGCCTGTGTGAAAATAGAAAATAAAATCGAGTTTTTAATAATGATAAGCCTCTGATTTTCAGGGGCTTTTTTGTTGCTAACTACCTTATAATAAGTTTTTTTGATTAAAATTGAATATATAAGTATTATTGTAAATAATAAAAATTAATGGATAAATCATAACAAAATAATCTATTGGCAAAATATTTTGATAATTTCAGATATAACTATTTTAAGTCATGGATAAAATAAAAATACAATTAATTAACTTTTTTAAATATGAAAACTTAGTAAATCAAGTTTCAGATAGTTTGTATTTTATACTTGTTATTTTAGCGGTTTTATTCTTATTTGTTCAAATAAATTTAAGAATAAAACAATTAAAAAACCAAACAATTGAATCAGCTGAAGAAAATTATGAATTGTTTCAATTAAGCAAATATTTATGGAAATTAAATTTTTCAGTCATTATATTAACTTTTATTGTTCAAGCCATATTCTTCATTTTTGAAAAAAAAATTTATAATGAAAGTGGAGACTTAAGATTTTTATTAATTATCGATATTTTCTTTGTTTCTATAATTAGGATAATTGGAATTGACTTTCTCATATTTGTTGCAAAGTCAGTAACGAATGTAATAAATACCGTTTTCCTAGTTGATATTACTCCACTTGAAGAAGTAAAAAAATTTGTAAGCACTGCCGACGAAATTGATAAAAAAACTTCTCAATTAATAGGTTTAACATCAGAACTAGATGAATTAAATGATTTGATTAATATTAGACGAACTTTATATAATCAAGGAATATATTCAAACATAACTCGAGAAGAAATTGCTGATGTATACAATTCTAAGGAAGATGGAATAAAAAAAATATTATTCTTAGTTTCTAGTTTTGAAAGAATTGAAGTAAGAATAGATTTAGAAATTGATAGACTTATTAGATTTTCAAAGCAGAATCTTTTATTAGGAACACTAATTTCAATTGCAGCAATTACTTTTTTGGTTTATGAATATAAATATGGATTAATTCTACCATTGAAATTTGGTGAAAAACCTGATTTTTCTCAAGTAGCTTTATATTATTTCCCAAAAATTTCAGTGGTAATTTTAATAGAGGTAATCGCCTTTTTTTTCCTACGTTTATATAAAAAAAGTATTGACGATATTAAACAATTGCAAAATGAAAAAACCGGTGTAGATTTTAAAATAATTAGTTTAAAAGTAGCATTATTATCCAATAATTCGGATGAACTTTCAAAAGTTATAAATTTAATAAATATGTACAAAAAAGAAACAGAAACAATTCCTAAAATAGATAAAGATGATTCTCAAAATATTAAAAATATAATTGATTTAATAAAAGATGTTACCCAAAAAATTAAAATATAGTATTTGTGAATTATGGTATCATAAACAAAAAATCCCATCGGCTTGATGGGATTTTTTGTCAGGCTTTTTTTAAACTCCTCTCCAAAACCTCAACCAAAGCCCACATATCATCTTCGGTATTATATACATTGGGTGAAACCCGGATTGC
>CALRLS020000284.1:0-7055 GCA_943368815.1 Cyanobium sp. NIES-981 | reverse complement strand
CAATTACCGAAAATCCATTTTTGGCTAACTCAATAGCAACGGTTAAGCCCCCAAGTCCTCCTCCAATAATTATGGCATCATACATAGGAATCTGATTTTACGTACTCATTTTTTATAACGCAAACTTAACGAATTTTTTCCAACAATTTTTCCTAGTTCGGTACCCTGGTCTATGCCATCTCTGAAATGAATACCCCCATAAACACGTGAAATACTACATTCTTTAGCCGCTGCCCAGAATGAGTCAAATGTCTTTGGCGGGCCAACGAAGTATTTAGAATAATCAATATAGCTCACAGTTTCTCCCAACTTGTCAGTAAGAATAGTGGCCATTGCCGCAGATTGCGCTGAATGACCGGACGGAAATTCAGGAAAAGGGGGAGTCAGCAAAGCGGCCTCCCATTTACTGTCTATATATCTTTTAATATAGGCAATAGGCCTGATGAAATTCTGTTCATACTTAATTTTCCAGGTTGCTATAAAGGTATCATTCAACCCTATAGTCAGATTACTGTATAATTCCGTTGCTTTTTCCAGTCCTTTCGGGTTTTGTTTCAATACCTGAGTCAGAATCGAAACCGAATGGCCTGGGGCGGAATAAGTAAAGGTAGCGGCATCGTCCCAGAAATTGGCAATCTGCAATTTTTCACTATTCGGTTTTACTTCTTTTGAGATAGTATAAACTTCCATTGCCATTTTATAAAACTGCGAATTGGGATAAATAGAGAATTCTACCTTAGGTTTAATATCAACCCCATTTTGGGTTTCTTTAATAAAAGTCCTGTTTTTGCCCCAATAAGGATGCAAAGGGCCGGTGTTTTCTAAGTCTGCCACTCTGTTTATTTCAAAGCACGACGTACAAACAGGCAATTTATAGTTCATGTCATAAGTACGCATAAAGGTATTATGCCCGCCATCAGTCATTGAATACTGGTAAATCCAATACGCAATTTTTTCACCGTATTTCTTCGATTTTTCAATAGTTTCAGGGGATAATCTCTTCGAAAAATGACTCGTAACCGAATCATTTAATGCATATACTTTCTCCATCCATATAAATGGTGAAGAAACAAATAACCTGTCGACCATAGTAAAAATAGCACTCGAAACTGCCAAAGAGGCATTAAAATTTGTGCTGTCCGTAACAAGGCTGTCAGCTTTATTCAAGCCTTGCAATTGCCCTGATAAGGAGAGATTATCAGGATATGCAGGGAGGATAGATTCATAAGCTGCCAGATTGATGTAGGCCATGTTTCTTGCAGCAACATTGGGGCTATAACCCAGTGTTTGTTCAATTAAATCAAAAATCAACTCATGCCACCTTACCACCAAATCCGACGAATCGTAGTTATATTTCCTTTCCGGCTCTACTCTGATAAATGTCGGGTTTCCGATTTGTTGCGCAGATGTGGTATTTATCTCTTCAATTATATTCTCTTCTTGTGAATTTACCGACGCTTGCTTTACCTTTGCAGAACTTTTCGGAGTAACAGCTTTTTTGGTAGTAGCAGCAGGTTTATTTTGGGTAGTTGTTTTCGGGGGAGTCTTTTGTTGACCAGAAACTCCTAAGCACACTATGATTAAAATACTGCTTAAAAAAGTTTTCTTCATAGTTGAGAGGTTATTTTAATAAAAAGACGAATATTTGAATCCTGGAAACTGTTTATTTTAATTTTATAAATTAAACAAAGTTAAATAGACGATTTCTCCATTCTATTCGAGACAAAAGTCTGATTTAGAAAAGGATTTTGCAACATTTAGACCTATAAATTACACAATGCCTGACAAAAAACTATTTCTTCTCGATGCAATGGCGCTTATTTACCGTGCCCACTTCGCATTTCTGAAAGCTCCGCGTATTACCTCAAAAGGTTTAAATACAAGTTGCGTTTTCGGATTTGCCAATGCCTTATTGGAGGTTATCCAGAAAGAAAAACCAACACATATTGGGGTTGCTTTTGATTTACCGGGCGGTACTTTCAGGAATGAAGTTTTTCCTGAATATAAAGCCAATCGTCAGGAACAACCGGAAGATATTACCATAGCCATTCCTTATGTAAAGAAACTGGTTGAGGCAATGGACATCCCTTGTCTTAGTCTTAAGGGTTTTGAAGCAGATGACGTAATCGGGACATTGGCTAAAAAGGCAGCAAGAGAAGGTTTTGAGGTATTTATGATGACGCCTGACAAAGATTACGGGCAGCTGGTAGAAGAGCATATCTATCTCTATAAACCTGCAATCGGAGGCAAGGATGTGGAAGTGATGGGTGTAAATGAAGTATGTGCAAGATGGGGTATTAAGCGTGTAGAACAGGTGGTTGATATTTTAGGTCTAATGGGCGATGCCGTTGATAATATTCCGGGTATTGCCGGTGTAGGAGAAAAAACAGCTGCGAAACTGATTGCAGAATATGATTCGGTAGAAAACATGCTGGCAAATAGTGATAAAATAACCGGAAAATTAGGGGAATCAGTCAGGAATAGCAAAGAAATTGCTCTATTATCAAAAGAATTGGCAAAAATAGAGCTAAATGTGCCGATTGATTTTGATGGAGATAGATTGAAAATCATGCCTCCGCATATAGAGGTATTATCTCAGCTTTTAGATGAATTGGAGTTCAGAACCTTACGCAAAAGATTATTACCTGATGAACCTGGTCAGGCATCAACTTCTGCTCCCGCACCTAAAGCAAGTATAACAAGCGGAGATAAAAAATCTGCTATCGGGGCAAAATCAGGTCAGCAAATCTCGATGTTTGAGGCTGACAGTACAGCTAATATAGTGGTGCATGAAAACTTAGACGAAGAAGCGGCAAGCGCCTATATTGGTTCGTCAAAAGAAACCATTGATTCAGTAGTGCATGAATACCATCTGATAGATACACCTGAGCTGCGGAAAGGTCTGATACATTATTTATCTCAACAGGATGAATTCTGTTTTGATACCGAAACAACCTCAGTCGATGCAGTTGATGCCGAAATTGTAGGAATGTCATTTGCGTATCGTAAAGGCGAAGCTTATTATATACCTTTTCCGGAGAACCAGAAGGAGGCGTTCGATATTGCGCAGGAGTTCAAACCAGTGTTTGAAAACGAGGCGATTCTGAAAATAGGGCAGAACATCAAATATGATATGATGATTCTGCAAAACTATGGAATTGAAGTGAAAGGTAAAATGTATGATACCATGTTGGCGCATTATATTATTGAGCCCGAACAAAGACATGGGATGGATTATCTGGCTAATGTGTATCTGAACTATGACCCTGTTTCGATAGATACCCTGATAGGCAAAAAAGGTAAGAGCCAATTTACGATGCGTGATGTAAGTGTAGAGAGGGTGAAAGAATATGCAGCAGAAGATGCAGACATTACGTTGCAATTGAAAAATGTATTGCAGCCAAGATTAAGCACCAGCCATCAGCAGGAAAAACTATTGATGGAAGTCGAAATGCCATTAGTAGCCGTTCTGGCTGATATGGAGATGTCAGGCGTAAGAGTGAGTATTGATACCCTGCATGATATGTCGAAGGTTTTGGAAACAGATATTCAGGAGATTCAGCGGAATATTTTCATTCTGGCAGGTGGTGAGTTCAATGTGGCCTCTCCCAAGCAATTAGGGGAGATTTTATTTGAGCGTTTAAAACTCGATAAAAATGCCAAAAAAACTAAAACGGGACAATACGCTACTGGTGAAGATGTACTTTCAAAACTGGAAAGTGAACATGAAATTGCTAGAAAGATTCTGGATTTCCGTGAATTAGTAAAACTGAAAAGTACTTATGTTGATGCCCTGCCTTTGCTGATTTCAAAGAAGACCGGAAGGATACATACTTCGTATAATCAGGCAGTAGCCGCTACCGGGCGTTTGAGTTCTACCAACCCGAACTTGCAGAATATCCCAATACGGACTGTTCGTGGTAGAGAGATTCGCAAAGCGTTTATTCCCCGTGATGAGAACCATATCATTCTATCAGCCGATTATTCACAAATTGAGTTACGGATTATGGCAGCCTTTAGCGAAGACGATAGTATGCTGAATGCCTTCAATCAGGGTATTGATATTCATGCTACTACTGCTTCAAAAGTATTTAAAGTATCCTTAGACCAGGTGACCTCAGATATGCGTAGAAAAGCCAAAATGGTCAATTTCGGTATTATTTACGGTATTTCGGCATTTGGTTTATCTCAAAGACTGGGTATTCCACGTGGTGAGGCCAAAGAAATTATTGATGCCTACTGGCTGGAGTTTCCAAGAATTAAAACCTTTATGGATGCAACCATTAATAAAGCCAGAGAAACCAAATATGTGGAGACCATTTTAGGCAGAAGAAGATATTTAAGAGATATTAACTCACAAAATCTGGTTGATAGGGGATTTGCCGAGCGAAATGCGATTAATGCACCGATACAGGGCTCTGCGGCAGATATGATAAAGGTGGCCATGATTAATATTCATGACTTCATGAAACGGGAAAACCTGCAATCAAAAATGATTTTGCAGGTGCATGATGAGTTGGTTTTTGATGCACATAAAAGTGAAATAGATTATCTGAAACAAAAAGTTGATGAACTAATGTGTACGGCTATTCCGTTACCTGTGAAGATGGAAACAGGCATGGGTGTAGGTAATAACTGGCTGGAAGCACATTAATAGGCCAAGAGAATAAGGTTTAAATTGAAATCGATTTTGTTTTTTAATTAACTATGTACTTCCAAAAAAAGTATATTATTCGGAAGTATCTTATATAAATGAATGTAGGTATAGTAATTCTGGCTGCTGGTGCATCTACCCGCATGGGTGTTCCAAAACAGCTATTACACATTGACGGAAAGTCACTGATTAAGCGCATAGCAGAAATGGCTATGGATACTGCATGTTATCCCATTGTTATGGTTTTAGGGTCCAACCGCGATATGATGCGTAAAGAATTGGAACGTATGCCTATAACTATTATTGATAATCCACAATGGGAAAAGGGGATGTCAGGCTCGATAAAAATGGGTCTTGCCGGTTCTTATATGACTTTTAAAGAATTGGAAGCAGTCATAATTCTAACAGCAGATATGCCCCTGATTTCTGTAGAATTGATACAGAAAATGATTAAAAAGGCGGAAGAAGTATCGGAGAAGATGAAGGACAACCCTGACATTGTCGCCTGTAGCTATGGGGGGCAGATGGGCATCCCGGTATTATTTAAAAGAAAACTTTTTAATGATTTACTCGAATTGAGCGGGGATAATGGAGCAAAGAAAATTATCCTGGCCAATAAAGAAAAAACAGTCACTATTGATTTCCCCGAAGGGATATTTGACCTTGATACGATGGAGGAGTACAGGAATTTTTTGTCTAATTACAATCAGAACTAATGCAAGCAGTTGGTTATTATATAGCATTACCCTTTTTATACCTTATTTCAATATTACCTTTTCGAATACTCTATTTATTATCGGATTTAGTATATGTAATTGTTTATTATGTAGTTGGTTATAGAAAATCTGTAGTAAGAACCAATCTTAAAAACAGTTTTCCTGAAAAAAGTGAGGCGGAATTGATAAAAATAGAAAAAGCCTTTTTTCACTATATCGTCGATTTTTTTCTGGAAATGCTCAAATGCCTGACAATTTCAAAAGAAGCATTGCTGAAAAGAGTGAGCATAGAAAATCCGGAACTTGTTGAGGAATTGTATAATAATGGACAGAGTATTATAGTCTCAACAGGCCATTATGGTAACCACGAATGGGTGAATCAGGTATTGCCGTTTATGTTGCCTTTTAAGATAAAGACCATTTACCGTGTGCAGCATAATGCCTATTTTAATAAGATGTTTCTGGATTTCCGTGCAAAATATGGCGTTGAAATGATTCCGATGAATGAAGCTTACAGAAAAATCAATACCAAGGATACCAGACCTTATTTATTGATTTTAGCGAATGATCAGTCCGCACCACCGGATAAAGCGTATTGGACAACCTTTCTTAATCAGGAAACATCATTCTTTTCAGGAACCGAAGTATTTGCGCATCGTTTCAATGTTCCGGTCGTATACGTTTGTATAAAAAGAATTGCAAGAGGACAATACAGGGCTGTATTTGATATGATAAGCACCACACCGAAAGAAATGCCGAAAGGAAAAATACTGGAAGCTCATGCACAAAAACTGGAGAGAGACATCAGGCAGGATCCAAGGCCTTGGATGTGGTCGCACAAACGCTGGAAATATCAGAAAATAAATGGTCAATACATAGATGTAAATTATAGAGAATGAAAACTAAGTTTTTAATCTTGCGTTTTTCGTCTATTGGAGACATTGTATTGACAACTCCGGTTATCAGATGCATAAAACTGCAATATCCTGATGCGGAAGTTCATTTTGCGACAAAGAAGCAATTCAAAGTATTGGTAGAGAATAATCCATATATAGATAAGTTTTTTTTGCTGGAAAAACCTCTTGATGCCTTTATTAAAACTCTACAGGCAGAAAACTATGATTATGTGATAGACCTGCATAATAATCTTCGTACCTCAATCATCAAGTTTCGTTTAGGAAAAAAATCATTTAGTTATAACAAGCTGAATTTTGAAAAATGGCTATTGGTTAATTTTAAAATTAACCGGTTACCTGATGTGCATATCGTAGACAGGAACCTGAAAACAGTAGAATCTTTAGGCATCAAAAACGATAACAAGGGTCTGGATTATTTTATTCCACCCAGTCAGGAAGTAAACCTTGAAAATATTCTGGATAGTGGCCAGCCGTTTGTGGCCTATGCCATTGGTGGACAGCATTTTACTAAAAAGCTACCCATTGATCGAATCATAGAACTCTGTAGTAAAATCAATAAGAAAATTATTCTTTTAGGTGGAAAAGAAGATGAAGCTGCCGGAGAAATAGTTGAACATGCTCTGGGCAATAGAATATACAATGCCTGTGGTAAATACAACTTGAATCAATCTGCTTCTATTCTCAAACAGGCCGAATATGTGATAAGCCATGATACAGGGCTCATGCACATTGCCTCGGCGCTGAAGAAAAGAATCATTTCTATCTGGG
>CALRLS020000283.1:0-7062 GCA_943368815.1 Cyanobium sp. NIES-981 | reverse complement strand
GAGCAGACGATGTTTCTTTTCATAATTATGATTTTGATAAACGCATTTAAACACCATGCTGATTTTGTTGATATAGCGCGTTTTATTATGAGTCCGATAAGTCCGGAAAATGTTGCAAATTGTGGAAGAAATTATCGTTTTTTTTATTTTTCTTTACAATGCTCGATAATCATTGAAACCTTTCCCAAAACATCTCACCCCCATTATTGGTTATAGTTTTATATATTTTACCACACAAAAATTTAAAAACTATGAATCAGGAAAGAAAGGAGAAGTTCATTAAAGAACAGGTCGAACAACATAAGGAATCGGTGAATGCCAATACTAAAGAGGCAGTAAAAGATGCTATCAATAATACGCCCCATCCACCAGAATCTGATTCAACTGGAAATGCGGTATTAGGCGCAGTACTAGGCACAATTGTGGCAGGGCCAGTAGGCTTAATTCTTGGTGGGATTATAGGGTCAAATATTGAAAACGATGAGAAGGAGGAATATGACGAAGTGTATGAAAAGACGAAAGAAGAATTAGAGAAAAAGAAGCAGTAAAGCCTTGATTGATAATAGTGTTACGGTAAAGCCTTAGGTCTCATCTTTGGTGGGATTAAGGCTTTTTTTTGTGAAGGTTTTGTTCAATTCCCTCAAATCGGCTAGGTCTCACAACCCCAATTCATCCATTCTGCTTTTTTCATATTCCCCATCCTCCGCCGGGTATCTTAATATACCTTCAAACTTACCGGATTGTTTGGCTAATGCCCATATCAGACTTTCTCCTGCGGGAATCCTGTTTGGCACTTCATCATAAATTTTGTCTGTGTAGGCTTTGTCGGCATCTGTTATTTCCCAGCCATTGGCTACGAAATGCTTAATCAGGTCGTCCAGAAACAGGGCAGCTGCTAAATTATGGTGCAATAATATCACATGATTGATGCGTCGGTTGGTTAGCTGATAGGCCAGAGAATCATAGAAAGTAGCCCTGTCGAGTAGGTGCATTTTATAATATTCCCTGAAACCCGAAATATCTGCCTTGGGGTTTTCATTCAATCTTTTTGCTAATCGGTTGGCAATATACCAGTCTGAGGCATCAATGGTCACATGTCCGTTTTTATAGCCTTTTTCCTTCATAAATGCCCTGAATCCCTCAATTTTTTCTTTTGTATCGCCTTCCTTTAAGAACGGAAAACGGAAATAGCGATAATAATTGCTATAGGCCCTTATGATTGAATCATTTTTAGTCAATTCAATTTTGAAGGCTTCCAGACTTGTATTTTTTCTATTAAAACTGGGATGAGTGAAGGTATGGTTGGCAATCAGATGCCCTGCATCGTTCCATGAAGATAATACGTATTTACCCAGAGGAGTAGTTTTATTAGCCCCCGACGAAAACAGAATGGCTTTTAAGTTGTGCTTTTTCAGATTGGCAAGTAACATTTCATTCCAGACTTTCAGTTTGTATCCACCAATATCGTCCGTCCGCCCGTCATCAAAGGTAAAGGCTATTTTGGGTTTGTCTTTTTGTTGGTTTTCAATGTGGACATTTGGCTGCTTATTGTTACTAAAAGTAAAAAGCAGGGCAGAAAATGCCACAGATATTAAAAACATGTGGAGTTTAGCCATAAGTATTAGTCTTCGATTTGCTTAGCCTGATTTAATATAATGATAATTCTGTCTTTACTTCACATACGTCTTATCCATCCATTTAACACATTCTTCCCAGCTTTCAACAGGGATTTTGGCGTGATACATGTCTTTCAGTACTACAAATTCTTTTTGGTTGCCGGGTATCAGGTCATAAAGTGCTCTGGCTTTCTCGACAGTGAATAGTTCGTCTTTGTCGCCAATGCCGACCATTATCGGAATATGCAGGTCTTTCTCAATTTTCAGGTCTTTCACAGGTATCATCGTCACAAACCGAAGCGTATAGGTATAATTATACAAAGGGTCTTTCGATACAACCATGCCTTCGCGGTAATATTCCACCACCGGATGAGATGGGCGAAGAATAGAACTGGTTAAAATCTTTGCTTTCTGAAATAGGGTAGGGGGAACCACCTCGGCTTCTTTTTTTCTTTCATAAGCCGCAGAGAGCAAAATCAGTCCTGCCAGTTCATCAGGTACGGCATTGGCAGTAACGATGGCCGACACCACGCCAAGGCTATGCCCCATCACAATTACTTTGTTAAAGCCAAGCCCTTTAATATATTTTACAGACTCTGCCAGATCAGCTGTATATCGTTCTCTGTTCGGACTATCTGCCCGATTACCGCCCGATAAACCATGCCCCCGGTAATCCAGACCAAAGGTTGTGTATCCACCTGCTGAAATGGTTTTTCCGGCCATATCATAGGCACCGCTGTAAGCAGTGATACCATGAAAAATCAGGACGGCCATATCTTTTTTGGCAGGCACAATACTGTCAGGATTCCACCTGCGCAAAAACAGCGTTTCGCCATCAGTAGTTGTAAATACATTGTGGGTTCCAGTATAAGCCTGTCTTAATCCGGCTGCCTCTTCGGGCGAAACGCCGACATGATGGGTTTTTGATTCGGTAGGAAGAAAGGCCAGTATGACACCGATTATCAGGATACCTACCACAAGGAAGAGGATTGTGTACATTGTTTTTCTAAGTATTTTTTTCATAGGAATGGGTCTGTTCTGTGCTATCAGGGTATGGTATTTTTATCAATTGCTAATTTGCAATAAATTAATAAAAATTATAATAAATGGGGTAAGTTTTATTTTGGTGGGGGGGCTAAAACAATAAAAATCCATTTTCGTAGACGCAATGCTTGCGTCTTAGGTAGGTACAAAGGTTTCGTCGGTAGGTACCAATGTCACTGTTCTGCTGAATCTATGTAACATAAAAAACGGCTGAGGCACCGACTAACAACTCCGTTGCGGATGAAAACGAAGTATAGATAGTTTCTCTACAAACCCAGATACTCATCTAAATTCCTTTTGAATTTTACTTTAAAATCGTTCATATCTGAATAATCAGATGGGAAGTGTCTTATTATTTAAAATACTTTTTGAAGTCGCTAATAATTCTATCCATTTCAGCATCTACTTCGTCTACAAAATATGAGTAAACCGGTACTTCTGTTTCTGATTGTTTTTGTGCTTCCCCCAATAGATATTTAATTCCGGATTCTGATTTAAGAACAATATAAATTCCATCGGCATAATCCAAATGATGAAGACTCACATTTAAGTATACCTCCATTTTTCCCTTTATAAACCTTTTTTCAATCGAATCGGCACTTTCCTTAAAAGGTAATTCATAATCAAATCCTAAATCTGAGAAATATGGGTATAATTTATCAGTAACAGCCTCTTGGAATGCTTGAAATATCTCTTCTTGTGTATTACGCATTGTCTGATCTAATATTAAATCCGTTTGCTAAATCCTATGATTTTTACCATAATTTACAAAGAGAAATCCTTCAAAACCACATTCCCACAGGATTCTACAATTAACTTACCTTCTTTGCCTTAATACTTATTTTCTCGTTGTTTTCTTCGTACTTAATTTCAAATTCTTTTCCTGAAATAGTCCCACGTTTTTGTCCTTGTTCCGAAAGTTCAATTACATCGCCGTTTTTAGACAGGTTTAAAACACTCTTATCTGTATCTGTAGTGCCGTATTGTTTATAATTTCAGGAAATTGAATATAACACAGCCTTCACACCCCCTTCACCACCAACCCCCTCACACCCAATATAAACAGGCCTATCACGGGGCAGGCCGCCATAATAGCTGTTAGCGGAATGCTCGTGCCATTTCCCAGGCTCCCGACAAGAGCAGTCGCAAATGCCGCAAAACTCATTTGCATGGCACCCATAAGCGCCGAAGCGCTACCTGCATCTTTGCTGAAAGGTGCCAGAGAAAGAGCTGTGGTATTGGGTTGTACGAATCCCTGACAGGCGATAAATAGCAATACTGAGCCCGTAAGCGAATACAATGTATGCCAGCCCAGCGCACTCAGACCGAACAGAACCAGTCCAAAAAGAGTCTGAATCACGAGCACTATCTGAATGATTTTTGCACTACCTGTTTTTCGTAAGACTAAGGTATTCAACTGACTGCTCCCGATAAGGGCTGCTGCAGTCAAACCGAAAATATAGCCGTATTGCTGCTCATTAACACCGTATATCTGCATAAAAACAGCCGCCGACCCTGCAATATAGGCATAAACGCCGCAGGATACCACTGCTCCGCAAAGGGCATACGTAATAAATTGTCTGTTAGTAAAAATCCTGAAAAAATTTGCGCTAACCACCTTGGGATGCAACGACATTGAAGCATCGCCCGGCCTGCTTTCAGGCAGGAAGAAAAATACAGTAGCCAGCAATGAAAGCCCGATAATAACCTGCAACCAGAAGACCGATTGCCAACCAAACGCAATAATCAATATACTGCCGATTGAAGGGGCAATGATAGGAGAAACCCCCAGAACCAACACGAGTAGCGAGAAGATTTTAGCGATTTCGCTCAGCGGAAAAGTGTCCCGAACGATAGCTCTTGGAGCAACAATACCCACACAACCACCTAATGCCTGAAAGAAACGCACAATAATGAGCATTTCGATTGAGGTAGATAATGCACAAGCTACTGATGCCAGCGTGTAGAGAAACAGCCCGATTAGCAGGGGTTTTCGTCGGCCAAATCGGTCGAGTAAAGGCCCGCAAATCATTTGTCCGATACAAATACCCAGAAAAAAACTTGATATGGAATAAGAAACGGTGTCAATACTTACATGGAAATCGGCGGCAATACTCGGAAACCCTGCTATATAAGTATCAATCGAAAAAGCCCCGATAGCTGATAGTAAACCAAGAATGATAATCAGAAAAAAACGATTGTTGGTCATAAGTTTTCGTAAAACCGTACAATATAGGCAGAAAGCACTTTAGTTTTAGTTTGCGAATACCGAAATGCCTGATAGTATGGTGGTATTGCTGTTCAATTACAATAAATTTGAGGAGGGCTTGCCAAGAATACCTATGATAAGGTACTCTGAAACATAAAAGCAGTAGATTTAAATAGTCTCAAATACAGCATTCAATTATCTGAACACCGAAATATAGGTTACGCTCATATCCGGAAAATTATTTGTATTGCATTTCAAATCCTGTTCCTGGATAAGTTGTATAAACATGTTGAGTTGTGAAGGCAGAACGTTTTCGTTAATTAAAACAGCAAGACTGCTGATTTCATGATTGTCAATTATTTCTTCGGAATGAATATTACTTTTTTGCAGCGCTTCTTCAACAGTATGTCTTAAATCATTTCTCTGTAAAGCTAATTTCATAATAATCTACCAAATAATAGGTTAGTGAGACAAAGATACAAATTGTTTCGATGAATGAAATTAAATTTTTTTAAAAACTTGGACAATTTTAATACTAATAGGTTTAATGGCGCAAAGCACATTTAATGAGTTTTTTGAAACGTATGCTATACACGTAAAACACGCTTAAAAGTTGTGTAGCTTTAGCGTATACTTGTGTCTTTAACTGTAGAGCACCATAAAATCATAGTATTATGTTTGTGCATACTTTGAATGTGGCGGAAGGTTACAAAAAAGCTGGTGTTTTTTAGTGTGTGCAAAAGAGAAATGAATTTTTTGTCATTGCTGCAATAAACATTGAACCAAATAAAAAATTAATTTATAAGTGAAATGGTTTATTCAAAAAAACGTTCTATTTTTGTTAAAATTTTAGTTATAAGTGAAATTTAACCTGGTAAATAACATACAACTAAGTGGTCGAAAAACTAAAATTTATTCGATTCAAATTGATGATGATTCCAAAAGCTTGTTTGATTATTTTCTGGAAGAAAATCACGAAAAGTACCAAACCGAGGTGCTTGAAATATTACAGAGAATCAGAAGTATAGCTGAAAAGGAAGGAGCCAGGGAACATTATTTTAAAAAGGCTGAAGGAAGGCCGGGAGATGGTGTAGAAGCATTATTTGATAATGATGGTAGAAAATTAAGGCTTTATTGTATTAGATATGGTTCTGTATTGTTGATTTTAGGAGGGGGAGGTTCGAAAAATGTACGTACTTTGCAGGAAGACCCAAAATTAAAAAAAAGAAAATTATTTGCTTAGGGAAATCTCTAAAAGATTAAGTAAAGCGATGCAGGAAGGAGAATTAGGATGGAATATTAATGAGGATGATTTTATAGGAAATTTTGAATTTGATGATGAATTTTAAAAGTGTAGGAATATGTCATTATTAGATAATTTATTAGAGAAAATAACCCCAGAAGAACAGGCGCGCACGGACAAGAAAATGCGTATTGCTGCCATTATTGCTGATGGAATTGAGGCAAAAGGTTGGGGAAAGAAGCAATTTGCAGAAAAAATGGGGAAGAAGCCCTCTGAAATAACCAAGTGGCTGAGCGGAACACAGAATTTTACTGTAGATACTTTAACGGATATTGAGCAAATACTTGGTATCAGATTTTTGAATCTTGCAGAAAAACGGAAAAAGCAAACCGAAACTATTCGATTAAGTAGGCTTAAAGTGTAGGAGAATCCGGAATCAAACGTATTATTTTGAACCAAATTCGACATTCGTCGTTCGAAAATCGACAATAAAAAAATGGTGAACCATTTTCGTAAGTTCACCATTTTTTTGTGTGTGGAATAATTGTCGGGATTTTCAGTCCCCGACAACAAAGCTTATCTGTTAAAATCAGATACCTTCGTTATGCTGTATTTTATCACCCGGATTAATATCCTGGTCTGAATCGTGCTGAGATTCCATGTCTCTGTCTTGTTGTGAGTCGTCAAGGTCTTGCTCACTATTGCCGGAATAATCTGCCTGACGATTAATGGCATCACTAGCATCTACATCATATTCCTGCCCTTCTTGTCCTCTATAAGTACTGCTTTCGTCGGTTTGTTGTGCTGTGTTCTGGTTGTTGCCTTGTTGTGTCGAATCATTAGTGCCTTGACCCTGCTGCTGATTTTCTTGTCCTTCATTCCGGCTGTTTTGTTGACCCTGCTGGCTGCTGTTGCGGTTGCCTGATTGTTGAGAAGCAGGAATTTCATCC
>CALRLS020000282.1:0-7089 GCA_943368815.1 Cyanobium sp. NIES-981 | reverse complement strand
GATTTGATGTGATTGTTTTATTCTATTATTTCGTGGGGTAATTGCCGGAGTTTTTCGACACCAGGAAGATACTTTTTAATCCATTGTGGAAGATTTTTAGCCTAGAACAGCGCGCTATGATGTGTAAAACAGCCATTTAACGGATGATTTTTTTTCTCCCGTCTTTATATTCTGCAATCCTATGACCGTTTTCTTTAAAAATGAAAGGCTGATTAATAGCAAAGAGATGTTTTTTTATTAACTCTCTTTTGCTCTTTTTATCTATTTTGAGTGAAGCACTGTCAAGGCCAGTCGTTAAACTCAGTTGAAAGATTTGTTCCTCAGTTTTTTTCATATACTTTAATTCGTGCTTAAAATTATCCAAATTAATGCTAAAATCATAACACCTGCTTAAGTTTCCCTTCACACTCTCTCATGGCGCTTTCATAACCCAATTGAAACATTTCTTTGGCTTTTGAGGTATTCAGTCCATTATATCGGTAAATCTCATGAGGCTCAATACCTATATGACATCGTTTTAATTTTTCACCGGAATTGTTTCTTATGGCTATAAAAAGACTTTTCATCAATATATCTTTTACCGAATTAAGAGGGGCGTTGTTATTAACAGGCATTACGTTAACCCCTATAATAAAATCGCAATTGTTTTGTTCTAATGGGCCAATCGGCAAATTATCCGTTGCACCACCGTCAATCAAGGTTTTTCCCTGAAAATAGATAGGCTCAAATATACCCGGCAGACAGCAGGAAGCCAGAATAGGTTTGATTAGCTCGCCCTCATTAAAATACACTGCCTCTCCCTGGTCAAGATCCGTAGCACAGATAGTCAGAGGCAATTTGAGTTGTTCAAAAGAATTGTGAGGAATATACTTTAAAAATAACTCTTCTGCTTTTTCGAGTTTAAACAGGCCAAAGCGATTGAACGCAAATTTGAGGTGGCTGAAAATACCGGCTGATGCAATGGCTTCCATCGTGTATTCAGGAGAATGACCTGCAGCTATCATGGCGCCAACTATTGAGCCGGCACTTGTACCAGTAATCATGGCTGGTTTTAAACCTAATTCATCAAGTGCTTTTATTACTCCTAAATGAGCAAAACCTCTGCTCCCTCCACCCGAAAGTGCTAATCCTATTTTCATGCAATCATAAATTTTTAAAAAATATACTACTATATTGTTTTGCCACAATGTACCCTAAGTACACAATGTTGCACAATTTCATTGGAGCTATTTGCTTTTAGACAATTACAAATTAAATAAATCTGCTACCCGATAGCCCTTTTCAGTCAGATGAATATGAGCCGCATCATGCACCGGGTCATGGTCAAAAATGATAGTCCACTTATTATCTGCCACCTGCTTTAATAAGTATTCTTTTTCGCTCATGGTCTGCAAAGGGCGTATATCATAGCCCATTACATAAGGAATCGGCACATGTGCGTGAGACGGAATAGTGTCGGCAATGAATAAATACGTATTTTCGCCCTGTTTTATTTTGGGCATAATCATCTTTTCGGTATGTCCGTTGGCATATAATAGCTCTACGGCGTCACCAAAGGCGTTTTCTTCCTTATCCGTAAAGTGTAAAGCGCCTGTTTCCTGCATAGGCAGTATGTTTTCTTTCAGAAAAGTAGCTTTTTCCCGGGGGTTTGGTTGTATGGCAGACTCCCAATGTGCAGAGTGTGTCCAGTATTTGGCGTTCGGGAAAGTCAGTTCCAGACGGTCCTTGCCTGTATTCCATTTTACACTGCCACCACAGTGGTCAAAATGCAGATGTGTACAAAGCACGTCTGTAATCTCATCAGGAGAATATCCTGCTTTCTTTATGGATTGAATCAAATCACCCTCACCATGTCTGTAATAATATCCCATCCATTTGGCGTCCTGTTTATCTCCCATGCCGCTGTCAATCAATATCAATTGCCGGCCTGTATTCACTAACAGGCATCGCATTTTCCAGCTACACAAATTGTTTTCATCGGCAGGAATTTGCCCGTGCCAGATGGTCTTGGGCACTACGCCAAACATGGCTCCCCCATCTAATTTGAAATGTCCTGCGTCAATTACATGAATTTGCATATTCTTTACTAAATTTGAAATGAAAACGTGTTTTGGTGTACAGCGAATGAAACAACGGGTTGTTTTATTCGGTGAACAACAATCAATGACTGAATACAAACCCAAATATGCAAATACGTACCAAGATAGCAATACAATTTACGATAATAATCGCCTGTATCCTGATTATTTTCTCGTTGGCTGTCTATTATACTTCAGAAAATTTCAGAAAACAGGAGTTCTATAATCGTCTGCATGATAGGGGAATCCTGACGGCACAACTGCTTAAAGAATTAAAAATTACAGAAAAGGATAAGAGAAAACTACGGGATGCCAATAAGTCGATTCTTGGAAAACTGAATGTGGAAAGGGTGTTGATGTTTAATGATAAAGACGAATTGGTCTATGCCAGTTGGGAGGCTGATTCCATCTTATATAGTCCTATTTTCCTGAAACAGGTCCGACAGCGAAAATATATTGAAACAAGCGATTGGGATAAGCAGGCGACAGGCTCTTTATACACTGATGAAAATGGTAAACCATATGTTGTAATAGCCGAAGCGACTGATATTTACGGGAAAGAAAAACTACAGAATATCAGAGATACACTTATCACGAGTTTTATAATAGGCATTACCCTAACCATTATCTTAGGGATAATCTTTGCCGGGCAGTCGCTTAAACCCATTGCCGGAATCAATGAGGAAATCACCAATATTACTGCCTATAACCTGAAACAGAAACTGAATGTAGGTGATAGTAATGATGAAATAGCGCAGTTGGCCAATAATTTTAACAAGATGCTGGAGCGATTAGAAACCTCATTTGAACTCCAGAAAAGTTTTGTTTCTAATGCCTCTCATGAATTGCGTACACCTTTGGCTGCGCTTAAATCAGAGATTCAGATTGCTTTGGAAAATGAACGGACAACGGATGAGTATAAAAATGTATTGAAATCATTATTGACAGATACACAAAGGCTGATACAGCTGACAAATGGTCTTTTGCAATTGGCAAAATCAGAAAACCGGGAGAACAGTATGGCCTTAAAACCAACCCGTATTGACGAGATATTGTTTAAAGCGCAGGAGGAAATAGTAGGTTTAAATGCAGATTACAAGATTGCCGTTGACTTTGATGATATACCGGATGATGACGAATGGGTAACAGTAAACGGCAATGAAGCCTTGTTGCTGACTGTCTTTACTAATTTATTGGATAATGCATGTAAATACTCAATACAGCATGAGGCAGAAGTGAAAATCCGTTTTAATGAGAAACAATGTATTGTTGCCGTAAAAGATAATGGAATCGGGATTCCGGAAAGCGAGCTGAGCAAGATTTTTGAGCCATTCTATCGTACCCAGAATGCCTCAGCCTATCGTGGACATGGAATTGGCCTGTCGGTGTGCCGCAGAATAATTGATATTCATCAGGGCAAAATTGAAGTACAAAGTGAAGTAGGAAAAGGAAGCGTGTTTGAAGTTACATTGCCACATTTATAGGGAATGTTTGATGGAAGTATGTTGAGATAAATTATTAATCCGGAGTGAATTTAAAAAAAAGTCCTGAATTTAACCCGCTCTGTTAAAATGAGTTAGAATGAGACATCTATACTTTTTTTGTTTCTTCATTATCACAGTTTTTGCAACAAAAGCCTCACCGAACCCATCAGTTAAATTTATCCGGAACGAAGGGCAGTGGGAAATGTCTGTACTTTTTAAGGCGGATATTCCCGGGGGATACTTATTGGTGAAACGCACAGGTATTCAATATGTTTTTTATGATACCAAAGCCCTGATGGCATTGCACGCAGGGGGCTTGACAGATGAAAAAGGAGCCAGAATAGCACCGGGACCCATTAAAGGTCATGCATTTGAAATGAATTTTATGGATGCCAATTCCTCTCCAAAAATTGAAGTGGCGGCTAAAAACTCTACAGTCTACAATTATTTCATTGGTAATGATCAAAGCAAGTGGCGGGGAAATGTATCAGCCTACGACGAGGTATACCTGAAAGATATTTATCCTGATATTGACTTCAAACTATATAGTTTCGACCAATCGCTTAAGTATGAATACATTGCCAAACCCAGAGCAGATGTATCGAGAATCAGAATGAAATATGTTGGACTGGATGAACTAAGTATTGAAAACAAGAAATTAAGCTATAAAACCTCAGTCAATACGTCAACTGAATTTGAGCCTTATTCTTTTCAGTTGATAGGGGGAAAAACAGTGGATGTAAAGTCAGGGTTTAAACTCCGTAATAACGAAGTGCAATTTGAATTTCCTGAAAAATATGATGCTTCTCAAACCCTTACGATTGACCCGGAACTGGTTTTTTCAACCTACTCCGGTTCAAAATCTGATAACTGGGCACAAACGGCTACTTACGATGCCGATGGCAATCTGTTTTCAGGCGGCTCTGTCTTTGGTGGTGAATTTCCGGCTACAAACGGTTCTTTTCAGGTCAATGGCAATGTTAATAATCAGACAGGGTCTGTAAATCCTAATGGTTATGGGGTAACAGATGTTGTAATCATGAAGTTCAGTTCTGATGGCTCACAATTATTATACGCTACTTTTTTAGGAGGCGATGCCTCAGACGTGCCGCATAGTCTGATTGCCAATTCAAAAGGGGAGTTGGTTATCTTCGGTACAACGGCATCAAGTAATTTCCCGACAACCAGCGCTTCTTATCAGACCAAACATGCGGGCGGGAGTATATTTGGTATTCATAGTGAGATATCAACCACTACTGAAGACCCTAATTTTACGGGTATAGGGTTCCAACGGGGTAGTGATATTTTTGTAGCTGTGTTAAGTACTGATGGTAGGAAATTAGTAGGTAGTACCTATCTGGGCGGCAAGGCCAATGACGGTTTTAATGATACCCGTGCCTTGATTATCAAAAATTATGGAGATGAGTTCAGAGGTGAGGTAGTGGTTGATAAAGACGATAATATTTACTTTGCTTCTATTACTGCCTCAACTGATTTTCCGCTGGCTAAGGCATCTCAGACTTCCAAAAGTGGTGGTTATGATGCGGTGGTTTGTAAATTAAACCCTACCTGCTCGCAATTATTATGGAGTACCTACTTGGGTGGCAATAATTTTGACGGAGCCTATGGAATCAAAGTGGACGATGCCGGAAAAATATATGTTTGCGGGCAGACATTCAGTTCTGATCTGCCTACTACCGTAGGTGTGCATGGGCAAACTTATTCAGCTAGCGGTGATGGGTTTATTGCCAAGTTCAGTGCAGGAGGTGCCATAGAGCAAATGACCTATATGGGTACCACCGAAGCTGATGCTAATTTCTTTCTGGAAATAGATAATGATGATAATGTATACGTCTTCGGGCTTACCCAGGGCAATTATCCCGTTTCTGCCGATGTGTATCGCAATGCCAATAGCGGGCAGTTTGTACATTGTCTGGATAAAAACCTGTCGAAAACTATCTTTTCAACGGTAATAGGTACCAGTAGGGGGAGAGGCCGTATTGATATTGTGCCTACGGCATTTCTGGTAAACGATTGTGGTAATATCTATCTGGCAGGCTGGGGAGGGAAGGTAAATTCCAGTGTTTCCAAGAACCTGAATCGCTTTAGTACTACGCTGGGCTTGCCCGTCACACAGGATGCCTATCAGCCTACCACAACAGGTAGTAATTTCTACCTGATGATTTTAGAAAAGAACGCTAAATCATTGTTATATGCTACCTTTTTTGGCTCATCGGCACCTCCTGACCCAACAGGCGAAGTAGGCGACCATGTTGACGGAGGCACCTGCCGATTCGATAAGCACGGTTACATTTATCATAGCGCCTGTGCCTGTTTGTCGAGAGCCGGAAATCCGGTAGCGACGTTTCCGATAAAAAATGCATACCAGCCCAAACACCAGAGTACCAATTGTAATATGGCGGCATTTAAGTTTGAGATTGATGCATTGAAAGCCGATTTTGAAATTAAAAATGAATCTAACCGCCTTGTAACTGAGGTATGCGCACCTGCCAAAATCAATTTTTATGACCTTAGTAAAGGAGCGAAAACATATGAATGGGAAGTAAACGGAAATGTAGTAACCCGAACAAAAAATGTATTGTATAATTTTACTACACCCGGCACTTACACTATTAAACTAAGAATTTTCAATAAAATCACCTGCCGTACTACGGATTCAACTGTTAAGACCTTTTTAGTGAAAGGCTTTGTAGCCAAAACAAGTGGTGATACGCTGGTATGCCCGAACTCACCAGTGCAACTACTGGCAGAAGGTGGAGAAAAATATACATGGTCGCCATCTGTTGATTTAGATAATGCATCTATTGCCAACCCCGTTGCCAAACCAAAAAATACTACTAAATATACCGTATCTATTGAAAAAGATGGTTGTACTGTAAATAAAGAAGTAACTATTAAGGTAGAAGCCAATAAACCGGATTTTCTGGCAAGCGGGGATAAAGAGATATGCAAAGGACAAAGCGTGGTATTGACAGCTACCGGATATGCGACTAAGTTTACATGGACTGGCCCTGATATACAGGATTCACCTGGTACTACTATTATCGTTACACCTTCCAAAACAAGTACCTATACTGTAGCTTGTGAATATCCTGATGGGTGTAAACCGACACAGACTGTAACTGTAAAAATTGATGAATCTTTTGTGCCGGATTTTGATTACGTTATCACTCAGGATTGTACAAAGCCGTATGAACTGACTTTTACTAATAAAACGCAGAATGCGGCTAGTTTTGAATGGAGTATGGGGAATGCAGATACATTAAATGCCCTGATACCGCAAAGTTATCGTTACAGTAAAGGTGGAAATTTTCAGATTACCCTGAAAGCCTATAATCATTTAGGTTGTGAATTATCAGTAACAAAAAATATTAGTGTACCGGAAAATGAAGGGAAAGTTCCTAACGTTATTACACCTAATAATGACGGAAAAAATGATAACTTTGTGACAGGATTCAAAGATGTGACCATAGATATTTACAATCGCTACGGGAAACTAATTTTCG